>CANJDA010000092.1 GCA_947472705.1 Flavobacteriaceae bacterium | reverse complement strand
TCTCTACTATAAAACTTTCTAAGGTTTGTTTTCCACCTTCAATTATTACAGATTGAATGTTGTAATTGTATAAAATTGCAACAATTTTTTGGGTCAGCTGATTATCAAAGATAACACTTTCAAAAATAAGATTTTCATCTGACGATATATTTTCTTGCTCGGTAATAATTATGGTTTTGCTTTTTTTATTCTTAACAAAATAATTATTTGCTATTTTTCCTGTTCGATCTAATACAATTCTAATTGGATTTTCTCCACTCCAATCTCTTACATCTAGTTTTGGATTGTCTTCAATAACGGTTGATGTACCCACTAAAATTGCTTGTTCTTCACTACGCCATTTATGCACTAATTGACGTGAAAAAACATTCGAAATCCAAACCGGTTCTTTTTTTTCTTTGTTTTGTGGAGCAATAAATCCATCTTGGCTTTCTGCCCATTTCAATATAATATAAGGACGTTGTTTGTTATGATAAGTGAAAAATCGTTTATTTAATTCGATACATTCATTTTCTAAAACTCCCACAGTTACATTCGCTCCATTATCCTTTAAACGCTGAATTCCGTTTCCAGCTACTTTACTATTTGGATCAATTGTTCCAACAACTACATTTGGAATTTTATGTTTTAGAATTAAGTCACAACACGGTGGAGTTTTACCAAAATGACTACAAGGTTCAAGCGAAACATAAATAGTGGCTTGTGAAAGTAACGATTTATCTTTCACAGAATTTATAGCATTTACTTCGGCATGAGGCTCACCTGATTTTCGATGCCAACCTTCCCCAATGATTTTTCCATTATGTACAATTACACTTCCTACCAATGGATTAGGGTAGGTAGTTCCCAATCCGTTTTTGGCTAGTTGAATACAGCGTTTTATGTAATTTTCATGTATCTTCACAGCACAAAAATAAGACATTAGTTTTAGAATGGACAGCATAAGAATTAGAGAAATAAAAAAGGAGGATAATGCGCAAATAGCTGCTGTTATTCGAGAAGTTTTTATTTCAGATGATTATCCAAAATCGGGAACTGCCTTTGCAGATAAGCAATTGGATTTTATGTTTGAATCTTATGATAAACCTCGAGCAATATATTTTGTAGTTGATGATAATGGGAAAATTATAGGTGGAGCGGGAGTAGACCAACTTGAAAATTCAATGGAGAATATTTGTGAATTGCAAAAAATGTATTTCTTAAAAGAAGCAAGAGGCAAAGGAATTGGGCTACAAATGATTGAAAAATGCTTAGAAAAAGCTATCGAATTTGGTTACGAAAAATGCTACCTCGAAACCTTACCAGAAATGATAACAGCTCAAAGTTTATACAAAAAAGTAGGATTTGAATATCTTTGTGAACCTATTGGAAACACTGGACATACGACTTGTCCCATTTGGATGATAAAGAAATTATAGATGCTAATTAAAAACTACAAAACCACTTTCTTCCAAGAACTTACGAATTTGTATGATGAAAAAGAGATTGAAAGTTTCTTTTACCTTGTTTTGGAGAATTTTCATGGAAAAAAGAGAATCGACTTAGCACTAAATCCAAATATGGAAATAGACAACGGGCAATTGTTGCGTTGGAATAATGTTATAGTCGAATTGAAAAATCAAAAACCCATTCAGTATATTTTAGGTGAAACCGAATTTTATGGATTGCCTTTTTTGGTTAATGAAAATGTGTTAATTCCAAGGCCAGAAACAGAGGAATTAGTTAAACTGATTTTATCCAATAAACAAAACACAAATTCACTCAAAATATTAGACATTGGAACTGGTAATGGCTGTATCCCCATTGCTTTAAAAAAGAATTTACCATATGCTGAAGTATATGCTATTGACGTTTCGGAGAATGCTTTGATTACTGCTAAAAAAAATGCTAAGCTTAATAAAGTAGAAATAAATTTTCTACTTAAAAACATTTTGGAAACAGTTGATTTAGAAGAACAATTTGATTTAATAGTTTCCAATCCACCCTATGTTCGCAATTTGGAGAAAGTTGAGATTGACCCCAATGTTTTAGAGTTTGAACCCCATTTGGCTTTGTTTGTAGAAGATGATGATGCTTTGCTTTTTTATAGAAAAATTCTAGAGTTAGCGAAGAAAAACTTAAACCCAAACGGTCAATTGTATTTCGAAATCAATCAATACCTCGGCAAAGAAACGGTAGCATTAGTTGAGCATTACGGATTTAATAGAGTTCAACTTCTCAAAGATATTTATGGAAATGACAGAATGGTTTTTGCCTTATTATAAAAAACTATTCATAGCGTAAGGCTTCAATTGGGTCAAGGCGAGATGCCTTTATAGCAGGATATAAACCCGAAACTAATGCCACAATAATAGTTGTTAATACGGCAGCTGTAATAGCATAGATTGGTGTTACAAATTCAAATTTGAAATAATTCGCTATAAAATAACCAAAGATAACCCCAAAAATAATTCCAACAATACAACCAATCTGACTGATAAATAAGGTTTCGATAAAAAACTGAAAAGCTATGGTGCTTTTTTTAGCTCCTAACGCTTTTCTAACACCAATTTCTCGAGTCCTTTCGGTTACCGAAACCAGCATTATATTCATTAAAGCGATAGATGAACCAAGTATGGTAATCATCCCAACTATCCAAGCAAATCCTCCTAGAAAACCTGTTATACTTGAGATTCTATTAATCAAATCATCGCTTCTTGAAATGGAAAAATTATTTTCCTCAACTGGATTTAGTTTTCTTATTTTTCGCATGGTAATTAATGCATTGTCAACAGCTTGATCCAACAATTCGGTTTTACTTATCATGGAACTTAAAGTGTAGTTTATATTAGGCGCCGAAAACATAGAGCGAGCAACTTGAATAGGAATCATTACTCGTAAATCCTGACTGTTACCAAAAGTGGAACCTTTTTCTTTTAATACACCAATTACTTTGAATTTAGCCCCACGAATGGAAAGTGTTTTACCAATGGGATTAATATCTTTAAACAGCCCTTTGGATGCAAAATCAGAACCAACCACACAAGAAAACACATTGTTTGAAATGTCAAATGTGTTGAAATTTCTACCTTCAGTAATTTCGGTACCAGAGTTAGGTAAATAATATTCGTCTATTCCCAAAACAGAAATTTCTGGATCGGTTTTTTGATTTTCATATTTCACTTCGGCTGAAGAAGTAGCTACGAATGAAAGAGAAGTTTGTGTAAAAGGATAATTATAAGTTTCTTTAAAAGCCTTAGCTTCAGGGTAAGTTATAATCGGATTAATTTTTTGAACTTCATTGCCACCATGTCTCCGACTTCTGTTCTCATATTGACTGATGTTAAACGTATTGGAGCCCATCGAAGCAAAACTGGTGTTCATAGAGTTGCCAAAAGCAGCTACCACTGTTAGTATACAAACCAAAACAGTAATCCCCAATCCAATTATTACAATGGTAAAGATGGTACGAAGTAGCTGAGTTCGAATAGAACCCATTGCAATTTTTATATTTTCTCTTAATAATCCAATCATGACGCAAATTTGACACTAAATTACAGCATTTGTTACAAGAATATGGAAAGGTTGTATAAATTAGCTTTAAAAAATAAGATATTTGCAAAACGAATTCAAAATTCATATTTATTAAGATGGCACAAAAACCAAGTATTCCTAAAGGTACCAGAGATTTTTCACCCGCTGAGGTTGCTAAGCGTAACTATATTATGACTATAATGCGTAACCATTTTGAAAAATATGGTTACCAACCTATAGAAACGCCTTCGTTTGAAAACTCAGAAACCCTTATGGGAAAATATGGCGAAGAAGGGGATAGGCTAATTTTCAAGATATTGAATTCTGGGGATTATTTAGATAAAGTACCTGTTGAGGAATTGCAATCAATTAATTATAAAAAATTAACTGGAAAAATATCTGAAAAAGCTTTACGATATGATCTTACAGTTCCTTTTGCTCGTTATGTGGTGCAACACCAAGGAGAGATAGAATTTCCATTTAAAAGATATCAAATTCAACCGGTTTGGCGAGCTGACCGTCCTCAAAAAGGAAGATTCAGAGAGTTTTATCAATGTGATGCTGATGTGGTAGGATCTACCTCGTTGTGGCAAGAAGTTGAGTTGATACAATTATACGATTCTGTTTTTGCCGAGTTAGGATTGAAAGAAGTCACCATCAAAATCAATAATCGCAAAATATTATCCGGAATTGCTGAAGTTATTGGAGCTTCAGATAAATTAATCGATTTCACTGTGGCTTTAGATAAACTTGATAAAGTAGGAGAAGAAGGAGTTAAGAAAGAAATGTTAGAAAAAGGTATATCTGAATTGGCTTTGGTTAAACTTGAACCGTTATTTAGTTTTACGGGTACGATTCAGCAGAAAATAGAAAAATTAGGCATTTTACTTTCTACTTCTGAAGAAGGGAAAAAAGGAATTGAGGAGTTGCGTTTTATTTGCGATAATGTAACTGAACTTGGTTTGCAAATAGCTAATATAGATTTGGATGTAACTTTGGCTCGAGGACTGAATTATTACACAGGAGCTATTTTTGAAGTATCGGCCCCAGATGGTGTTGCCATGGGCTCTATAGGTGGTGGTGGACGTTATGATGATTTGACCGGAATTTTCGGGTTGAAAAACATGAGTGGAGTCGGTATTTCTTTTGGTTTAGATCGAATATATTTAGTCTTAGAAGAATTGAATCTTTTTCCAGATACCGTTACAACTGTTACCAAAGTGTTGTTTTTAAATAATGGCGAAAACCAGGCTTATGAAGCTATGAAGGCCGTAGCTTTTTTAAGGAGTAAAAATATTAAAGTTGAAATGTATCCTGATGAGGCAAAGATTGACAAACAATTTAAATATGCTGAACGCAAAAGAATTCCTTTTGTAGTGAAGGAGATTAATGGTTATAATTGTGTTGTAAAAGATGTAATTTTAGGAGAACAATTTCAATTGGATTTAAAACAAGATTTTATAAAGTTTTTCTAAACATTCCGTTGCATTAGACTTTAAAATTCTTATTATAAAAATTATTAGTTTTAGAATTAAAAGCTCCCATTACTGGGAGCTTTTTTATTGTTATATAAATGATAAATAAAATCATTTTACTAGAATTTTTTTGGTTATATCACCTTTGTCAGTAATTACTTTTACAATATAGGCACCTGAGCTAAGATTTGTAATTGGAACTTGAATTGTAGATTGGTTTTGATTATTTAATTGTATAGACATTACATTTTGACCAACAAGATTATAAACTAATACAGTTTTCACATTAGTATCTATAGTTTCATTTTTAATAGACAACATGTTGTTCGACTGTGTATGTGTTATTGTAATTCCGTTAGCTAAATCGTTTTGAATAGTTCCTAAAGCATTTGGATTGGAAAAGCGTAATGAAAAACGATAATCATGGTTTCCAAAAGGTAAGCTAACTGTAAATGATTGGTTTTTGATGCTTGTATAAACATCAGTAACACTATCATAAATGTATACTTCTTGTGAATCAGGGAAGTTCTCCAATTCATCAATAACAAACGATATTTCTCCTGGATGCGCAATAGTTACTCCAAGAGGGTAAACAGCATTTACATTGAAATAACCTTCTCCTTGAATGTTTAATTTTTCATCATTATTTAGGAAATACATGTCATCATTTTGAATTTCAATGCTTTTGGCATCATATCCATTATCAAATCCTGAAGTTGCATTTTCATCCATGAAACCTAGTAAAATTTGTCTATGATAATTATCAGAAGAGTTAAAGCCTAGATGCAATTTCATAAACGATTCTGTTGTAAAATCATCTTCGGAATTAACAAACTCATCTCCAGTAGCAACAGTGGCAAGAGAATTACTTGTTTTGAATAAAGTGTTTGATTTTGAACTATCTTCTTTAATGAATATTCTTTGATTGTTTTTAAATACGATGTTTCCTCCAGCTCCTGAGCCAGTAACAAAAAATCCTTGTCCTACTGGTATACATCTACCAGGAGTTTTAGAACTCGATCCTAAACCACTAACACCTGATGGAGATACTGGAGGAGTGCCACCAACTAATGTTCTCGTTGCATAACCACCTTGGTATAATTGAGTTATATGAGAATTATTAGTACTATAATGTTCCCAAAAGTAAAGTGTTCCAGTAATAGAACTTGAGTTGTCTTTAATGAATAAATCGGCATTTATTGCTGAAGCATAAGGGTTTCCACATAAGTTTAAGTTGTTTGCAGAAATGGGTGAGGTAATTGTACCATTATTTGGTTTACCAACAAAGGTATAATTTTGAGTTGCAGTTCCAGCATCACTTCCTTTTAGAGTAAAACCTTGTCCTGCAGAAAGTGCTGCATTTTCACCTACATAGGACCAATTGGCAGCACTATTACTAACATTTTGAAATTTATATATCCAATAATTACTTAAATTTATTGGACTTGAAGCAAATGAATCGTAATTGGTTGTCCATGAAATGTTTTGAATATTATTGGGATCTGTACCATCTTTCATGACACCATCAATTGTATAACCATCGTTTATAGATGTATTGTTTATGGTGCTTACAGGTGAGGACCAATAATTGTAATTGTATTTATTAGATTGACCTGCTTGATCACGTTCTAAAGAACCTGAACTTGTAACATCTAAATCACTATTGTTTATTTGAATTAATTGTGATTTCCCAACCAAATAAAGTTTACCATTTAATTTTAAATAATGGGATACTTGAATTTTACTGTCATTAGTTGCAGATAAAGTATTACTATTAACAATTAATCCTAAAATGATTTTATTTCCTGTAGAATTTACGTTATGATTGGTTTCTATAATGTTCCAGTTAAGCATTGTATTATTATCTACAATTGATCTAGAATAAGGTATTTGCTGTAAGGCACCATTACTCCATGTAGCATTGCTTGACCAAAGCCCATTAGCTGCTGTTTTATAAGGAATTGGTGCAGTTTGTGAATCAACAGTTACTTTGCTTGACACAAAAACATTACCCCTGTTGTGGTAGCTAGAATCATCATTAATATGAGTTCCTATAAAAGAGTTCATAGAATAATAAGCTACTAAGTTTGTCCAACTTATGGAACTAATGTCATTTTTACTAATACTATTTGGGATTATTGCCCCTTTTGTTGAAGTAATATTTTGTTGTATTTCTTGATTTAACATAAATCTGATTTGAGTAGCATTAAGAGCTTTACTCCAATGTCTAAACTCATCAATATCTCCTTTAAAATAATTTCTAATGTCCGATTTATTTCTATATTCTGCCCCAATAGAAAAAGTATTTGTATTGGTAGTAGGAATTGCAGAACTTACACCACTATCGTTTACACCATCTATATAGAGTTTAAGACTTGTACCACTGTTTATAATACAGAGGTTATGCCACTCTAAGTTTGGAAGCATTGTATTTGAAACGAGATGTGTACCATTCCAAGAAACATGAACTTTGTTATCAGTTGTTAAATACATTTTAAAACCTGCAGTGCCATTGTATTTTGAAACAATAGTTCTATCAGTTGAAGTACTATTTTGACCTGTTGGTCTTACCCACATCATCATAGTAAAATTACTATTCAAGTTATTAACATCACCAATTTTCATAACATTATCAGTGCCGTTAAAAGTCAAACTTTTTTGTTGAACAGTTTCATGGGCCACACTAAATGTAAAAAATTGAGTTCCGTCAAAATCATAATAAGCTTCTTGGTTTGTACCATTAGTTTTAAGAAATACGGTTTCAACATTAGTTGATAAAGCAGCATCATTTGCTACTATCATTACGTAAACATCATTTCCTGATAAAGCAGGTAATCCACTAAAATTACTGGTTGCAATAGATATTTTTGTGGTTCCAACATCACCACCTGTTTCTACAATTTTCCATCTTTTATTTGGTAAATCGGTTGAGGTAGTAATGCCACTAACTCCTCCAAAAGTCAAAATTAAATCACTTCCAGAATCGTTCATAGTAGAATTGTCATCGCCCCAAACCAAAAACATTCGGTCAGTTGGAAATGTATTCGTATTAGTAGCATTAGATGCACTGATGGTTCCTAAACCAATGCCAAAAGTTGCTGTAGTTTGTTGTTTTTGATTCAGACTGGCTGTATCGTCTCTACCTATTATTGTAACATTGTTGTTATAACCAGAATTTAAAGTAGCATCCCAAATTATGTTTCCTGAAGAATCATAATAATTTTGACCACTTGAAATCATTGTCACAAATACTGCCAATAATAGGAAGTATTTTTTTTCTGAGGTTAGTAATAATTTTTTCATAGTTTGGGGTTTTAGTGAAAATTATTTTGTACAAATAATTGACAATTCAAAAATAGACAGTATTCTTTAATGAATCGTTAAAAAGCACAAAAAATCGACGAAATGAATATATACACAAATTAAAAGTATAAAATACCTACAAAAATAATTTATAAAATTTAAGAAATTAGCCTTACTCAAATTATAATTAAGGCTTCTTTAAAGTAATA
>CANJDA010000091.1 GCA_947472705.1 Flavobacteriaceae bacterium | reverse complement strand
TTGAATCTCTGAATCGGTCATCCAACGGGTGTCTGAAAAACCAAACTCCATTTTGTTTCTGTAAAAGAATTGCTTGGCAGAACCTAGTATCGGTTCAAAGGCAGGCAATTCAATTTTACCGATACGTTTCAGGTTGTTAAAAACTTCCTGATTTTTATAAAACAACTGTTGCTCATACTTCATGTTCTGCCATTTGCAACCACCACAAGCTCCAAAGTGTTGGCAAACGGGCTCCACACGATGCTCGGAATACGCATGAAATTTGATGGCTTTGCCTTCAAAATAGGCTTTGCGTTTTTTGAGAGTTTGCACATCTACCACATCGCCAGGTACAACGTTGGGGATAAAAATTACTTGTCCCTCGGGGGCTTTTGCTACTGATACACCTTTGGCACCAGCATCTAAAACCGTAATGTTTTCAAAAATGATTTTGTTGGTTACTTTTCTTCCCATGGCGCAAAAATAAACTATTGAGGAAAATAGGATAGTGATTTAAGAAAAAAATATAATTTAGTGGAAATTTTAAATAATGTACACCCACTTAGCCCTTCTTCGCGGCATCAACGTTTCGGGACATAAAATGATTAATATGGTGGCTTTGAAAAAAGCACTAGAAGGTATTGGGTTTACCAATGTGGTGACCTATATACAGTCGGGGAATGTATTTGTTGATACCGAGGAAGAGAACCCCGCTAAGGTTGGTTTTGACATCAAGCAGGAAATTTTTAAACAGTTTGGGCACGATGTACCCGTTATTGTCATTGGTCAGGAAGACTTGCAAGCCTGTTTGGATAGAAACGATTTCTTGAATGATGAAGGTGTAGATTTGAAAAAACTGTATGTGTCTTTTATTTCTTCGGTACTGCCCAATAACATGATTACGCAACTCAATTTAAACTTTATCAAACCCGATGAAATTCAGTTGGATGGCAAGCGCATTTATTTAAAATACGATATTTCTCCAGCCAAGACCAAACTCGACAACAAATGGATAGAGAAAAGTATGAACGTAACGTCTACCACGCGCAACTGGAATACAGTAAATACTTTGTTGAAAATGTTTCAAGACAGAAACTAGATTATGAAAAGGAATCTCTATTTTTGATTTTTATATAATTGGCAAACCATATACCTTTTAAAATGAACCCAAAAAAGTCTTTTACTCTTTTATTCTTACTTGTAATTACCCTAGTTTCTGCCCAACGATACACCATCCTCTCGGGTAGTTTAGAAAGTTTGGCCGGAATCCCAGCGTATAAAGTAACGTTTGATTACAAGGGTCAAAATGTACAAGGATTTGATACTGAAGAAGCCTTTCTGAATGAAAAAATGGATAAACGAAAAAACAAAGAAGGCGAGGCGGAAAAGTTTAAACAAGACTGGTATGGCGATAGAGAAAAATATTATGAGCTTAAGTTTATCAATTATTTTAACAGACGTTTTGATAAAGGAGAGGTAAAAATTAGCAAAGACGTTGAGGCTAAGTATACGATGAACGTAAAAACCACATGGATATACCCAGGCTATAGTGCTGTAGCGGTGGCAGAGCCAGCAAAGATTAGTGCAGTGATAACTTTTTTTGAAACCGAACATCCTGATAAGGTGTTGTTGTCTATACTATTTGACAAATCGATAGGAATAGAGCAAGGCCAATTTGACTTTAGTCAGGGCGAGCGAATTGCAGGTGCTTATGAAAAGCTAGCCAAAAGCTTAACAATTCAAATGAAAAGGTTTGTAAAATAAATAGCTACCATCGCTGAAAGGTTTCAGAAGAAAGTTGAAACAATAGTTGTAAATTAGCCCTAAATTCATTTCAGTGAAACGATCCAATAAGTTTATCCGATTTTGGAAAGTACTGGGCCCTGGTTTAATTACCGGTGCTAGTGATGATGATCCGTCTGGTATTGCCACCTATTCACAAGCAGGTGTAGCCTATGGTTTATCTACTTTGTGGACAGCTTTGATTGCGTTTCCATTGATGGCTGCAATACAGCAAATGTGTGCTAAGATAGGGCTGGTGACTTCACAAGGGTTAACGGGGGCTTTAAAAGCACATTATCCTAAACCGATTCTCTACTTAATGCTCGTCTTTAGTTTCCCGGCTATTGTAATGAATATTGGTGCCGATATTGCTGGGATGGGGGCAGTAGGCAATTTACTTTTCCCAAAAATTGAAGCCACTTATTTTAGTGTACTCTTTACCATTATCCTGTTGTTTTTAATTATTTATTTGCCCTATCAAAAAATAGCCGCTACGCTCAAATACCTTTGTATAGTACTGCTGGTATATTTAATAGTACCTTTTTTATACAAACAAGATTGGCTGGATATTGCCAAGAATACTTTTATTCCCTCTATTCAATTCAATAAAGAATTTGTGGCGGTATTGGTGGGGATATTAGGGACAACAATCTCACCTTACTTGTTCTTTTGGCAGGCCTCAATGGAGGTGGAAGAAATGGGACACAAAAAGCGCCATTTGATAGTGAATAAAAAGATCATCAACGATATGAAACAGGACGTTGATTTTGGCATGTCGTTCTCGGGAGTGGTGATGTTTTTTATCATCTTGACGACAGGAACGGTTTTGTTTAAAGGAGGTATTCACCAAATTGACACCGTAGAACAAGCAGCGGCAGCTTTAAAACCGTTGGCTGGAGACTTTGCCTACTTGTTATTTGCTATTGGTGTTATTGGCACCGGACTTTTAGCCATACCAGTACTGAGCGGTTCGTTGTCTTATATCATTACAGAAACCTTTGGGTGGGAGCAAGGCCTTGATAAAAAATTCCATGAAGCCAAAGCGTTTTATATAGTGATGGCCATCTCATTGTTATTGGGACTTTCTTTAAATTATATTGGTATTTCCCCTGTGAAAGCGTTGATTTATACGGCCATTTTATACGGATTAACCGCACCAGTATTGATAGCAATTATTTTGCATATTTCTAACAATAAAAGGGTTATGGGTAGTTTTACCAACAGCAGATTGTCTAATATTTTAGGTTTTACCGCTTTGATAATAATGACTATTGCTGCGGGAACTTTGCTTTATCTACAATTTTAAAGCTAAGTAATTGATAATTTAGATTCTAAAATTCTAACAAGCTAAGAAGTCTAACAATCTTTTTATACTTTTGTTTCGCAAATGGATGATTTCTCTCCATCAAGAAGGAATGGCAATTTTACAAATTATCTGTTACGAGATCAGATAACAATTCGAATTACAATGTCAGTTTTAGAAAAATTAACTTCAGCCGATGCAATTGCATTAGAAAACAAGTATGGAGCCCACAATTATCACCCTTTACCTGTAGTACTTCAAAGAGGAGAAGGAGTATATGTTTGGGATGTAGAAGGCAAAAAGTATTATGATTTCTTATCAGCATATTCAGCTGTAAACCAAGGGCACTGTCACCCAAAAATCATAGGGGCTATGATGGAACAGGCACAAACCTTAACATTAACATCGCGTGCTTTTTATAATGATAAATTAGGTCCTTACGAAGAATATATTACCAAGTATTTTGGTTTTGATAAAGTACTACCAATGAATACAGGTGCAGAAGCTGTAGAAACGGCTTTAAAGCTTTGTAGAAAATGGGCTTATGAAAAGAAAGGAATACATGAAAACGAAGCACAAATTATAGTTTGTGAAGGCAACTTCCACGGAAGAACTACGACCATTATTTCTTTTTCAAATGATGATAATGCCCGTAAGAACTTTGGACCTTATACGGCTGGGTTTATTAAAATACCTTATGATGATATTGAAGCTTTGGAAAAAGCAATTACTTCGTCAAATAACATTGCTGGTTTTTTAGTAGAGCCTATTCAAGGAGAAGCGGGTGTATATGTACCAAGTGAAGGGTATTTGGCGAAAGCCAAAACTTTATGTGAAGCTAATAATGTTTTGTTTATTGCCGATGAGGTGCAAACGGGTATAGCCCGTACAGGGAAACTATTGGCTGTGCATCACGAAAATGTGCAACCCGATATTTTAATTTTAGGGAAAGCTATTTCTGGAGGAGCTTATCCAGTTTCTGCAGTTTTAGCCAATGATGCCATTATGAATGTAATTAAACCTGGACAACACGGTTCGACTTTTGGAGGTAACCCAATTGCAGCTGCAGTAGCTATTGCTGCTTTAGAAGTGGTTAAAGAGGAAAAATTGGCGGATAATGCAGAGCGATTAGGTGAAATTTTTAGAAAAGAATTATCCCAATATATAGAAACTTCTAACATTGCCACTTTAGTTCGTGGTAAAGGGTTATTAAATGCTGTGGTAATTAATGATACTGAAGAAAGTGATACGGCATGGAATATTTGTATGGCTTTGCGTGACAATGGATTGTTAGCTAAACCAACCCATGGTAATATTATTCGTTTTGCTCCACCATTAGTCATGAATGAAGAGCAATTGTTAGATTGTGTTTCGATTATTATCAAAACGTTGAAGCAATTTGAGAAATAAAACTAAGTAACCAACAAACCTTTATAATTATGCAGAACCAAAACAATTTAACGTTAAATGACCAAGCTGTTGATGCCCTTAGAGTAAGTGGTAAATGGTGTATGTTTTTAGCTATAGTAGGATTTATCGGGATAGGATTACTACTGATAGTAGCTGTTGTTATGTTTGCTGTCATGTCAGCAGTACCTAATATGGCAATGGCAGGTGCTGATACAGGGCCAGGTGTTCCTGCATTTGCTCTTTTTGGAGCCATGAAAGGATTATTAAGTGGACTTTATGTTGTATTAGCCATAGTATATTTCTTCCCAGTTTATTATTTGTATAAATATGCTAAAGGAATGAAAATGTCTATAGAGGCTAGCAACAGTGATTTGCTTTCGGAAGCTTTGGTAAACCTTAAATCGCATCATAAGTTTTTGGGTATTATGACCATTGTAATGATATCAATTTACATTTTGACATTTATAGGCATAATGATATTTGCAGTAATCATGGCAAAAGGAGCTACTGGTATGTAATAAAAAAAATATTATTCAGTTTAAAACCAGCTTATCCAGCTGGTTTTTTTAATTTTGAATTCAAATTAATTGAAATGAAAAAGCTTTTACTTCCTTTGATGCTAGCGGCTATAGTAGTGGGTTTGTTTGAACAAACCAAAGCCAAGCCGAATATATATATATTAATCATTGCTATAGTGGTATTTATGTATGGGATGATGCAATTGAGTGCCAAAACATTGCATAATGAAAATCATAAAATTGAAGACGAAACCATAGAAGATAAAGAAGATGATAACGAAAGGGGATAAGGTATCGGTTTTAGACGATGCCATTGACGGTATTGTTGTTGAGGTTAATGGAACAGATATTACTATAGAAACTACCGATGGCTTTAACATGACATTTAAAAGTAAAGAATTGATTAAAGCTGAAAGCGCAGCTATGAATTTCAGTTTTAATAAAAGTCAGATAATAAGCGAAAAAGAAATTGCCAAGCCTAATTATATTAATAAAGAAAAGAAGTCTAAAAAAGATATCCCAGTCCCTGATTTTGATTTACACATTGAAAAGTTGGTTAAAAGTTATAAAGCCATGAGCAATTATGATATTTTAACCTTGCAAACCGAAACTGCAAAAAAACATATTGAGTTTGCAATCAGAAACAGAATACCAAAAATTGTATTTATTCACGGAGTGGGTGATGGGGTTTTAAAATCTGAAATTGATTTCTTGTTAGGACGATATGACAATATCACCTTTAAGGATGCCAACTATCAAAAGTATGGCTTAGGCGCAACTGAAGTATACTTCAAACAAAACGTAAAATAAAAAAGTCCCGATGCTCTTATCGGGACTTTTCATTTTTCAAAACTAACCAAATTATATATTCGTAATCTAAATTTATTTTTAATTAAGCAACGCTGCTTTCTTGAGAAACTACTTTTTTCAAAAATGATCTAACCAATACACTGTTAGTACTAACACCTGCATTGATTAATTGTTTTTTACCGAAGTTAGTAGCGTTTGTTTTAACACCGTTAGTGTTATTTTCTCCCATTAACCATGAAGCAACATCCATAGTAGCAATTCCGTTTTCTGTAGCGATAACTGTAGTAGCTTCTTTAGCAACTGAAACTTGAGTTGAAGTAGTAGTAGATAAAACAGTAGTTGTAGTGTTTTGTCCAAAAACTCCAGTTGATGACAATACTAATAAAACGAATAAAACAAATAATCTGAAGTTTGTTTGATTTGCTGTGTTAGTAGTTGTTGTCATAATTTTTTGTTTTAGTTGTTATTTCTGATTCAAACTTACGGCGACAGTTCGCACACAGGAAATATTTTCGATAACTAACCTCAAAAGTCGTTTAATCGACAAAACCAATGAATTCGGGTGTTTTCAGCGTTTTTTTTGTGTCGTTCGTCTATGAAATGTTAAAAAAACGTGTATTTCACCGATGAAAAACCAATTAATTCTTTGAAATGCAATTGCCTTTGCATTTTACCGACCGAATAGTCGATGACTGACAAAATCTTAGTAAATTAGCGTCATAATTAATATTCGACCGCAAAATGAAAGTAGAGCAAAAGGGACATACCACTATTATTAGAAACACTCAAGGCAATACGGCCGACTTTATGCAAAAGCTATTGCACGAATATCATAGCTATAAAACACAAAACCTGATTCTCGATTTATCGCACGACAAAGAGCTAACTATGGATGATGTAAAAGCTTTTAGTGATTTAGGCAAGTCACATAAAAAAGAAAAAAAGTCATTGATACTAGTTTCGGATAATGTGAACTATAATGCGGTTCCTAAAAACATTACTTTAGTTCCTACTATATTAGAAGCTTATGATATTATTGAAATGGAAGAGATTGAGCGTGATTTAGGATTTTAACACTATGAAGTTAACCATCCTAGGCTGCTATGCCGCTACGCCAAGAACAATAACCAATCCAACCGCTCAAATCCTTGAGATTAGAAACCGCATGTTCCTTATTGATTGTGGTGAAGGAACCCAAGTGCAGTTGCGCAAAAACAAACTCAAGTTCTCCAGAATTAATCATATTTTCATTTCCCATTTACACGGTGACCATTTCTATGGTTTGGTTGGTTTGATATCCACCTTTATGCTACTCAATCGCCAAACCGATTTACATGTTTATGGCCCCAAGGGAATAAAAGAAATTATTTTACTTCAATTGCGTTATGGTAATTCCTTTACAGGTTACAATCTTTATTTCCATGAATTAGAGTCTAAAGAAAGTGAAGTGATATTCGAAGATGACAAAGTGATGGTCAAAACTATTCCGCTTAAGCACCGCATTTACACGAACGGTTTTTTGTTTCAAGAAAAAGTAGGCGATCGCAAACTCAACATTGATGCAGTGCAGGAACACAAAATAGACACCTGTTATTTCCAAAAAATAAAAATTGGCAAGGACATTACTTTAGACGATGGAACTATTATTTCAAATGAAGTGCTAACCTTTGACCCAATTAAGCCTAAGAGCTATGCCTTTTGCAGTGATACCTCCTATGATGAATCTATAATCCCTGTTATTCAAAACGCAGATGTGCTTTATCACGAAACCACATTCTTAGAATCTGAAGCTGATAAAGCTGAAAAAACCATGCACAGTACTGCCAAAGATGCTGCCACCATTGCCCTTAAAGCCAATGTGAAGCAACTGCTCCTCGGACATTACAGTACACGTTACAGTAATATTGAATTGTTTAAACACGAAGCCGAAACCATTTTCAGTAATACACTCTTGGCAGATGATGGCATGACTTTCGATTTTGATTAGAAGCGATTGGTCTGGTCATTATCAGAAATCGCAATTCCTGCTTTCCGCGCTACTCGGTAGCTGCTCCAATCAGGGCTAAAAAGCAATCCATATTATTTCTAAAAACTTAGTAACTTTGCCCCGCAGAACATCACAACAATGAAAGACTTAAGCAATTATAGAAAATCTTACGAGAAAAGCGAACTGCTAGAAACTAATATTCCAGAAGATCCCATTAACTTATTTCATAAATGGTTTTACGAATCGGAAGAATTTGGAGGAATTGAAGAAGTCAATGCCATGACTGTAGCCACGATTGGTTTGGATGGTTTTCCAAAATCACGTGTAGTGTTGCTTAAAAAATTCAATGAAGAGGGTTTTATATTCTATACCAATTACAATTCCGAAAAAGGAAAAGCCATCAAGAATAACCCCAATGTGTGTTTGTCATTCTTCTGGCACAGTATGGAACGACAAGTTATTATTAAAGGGATAGCAGAGAAAATACCAGAAACTATATCCGATAATTATTTTGATTCTCGACCAGACGGTAGTAAGTTAGGAGCGGTTGTGTCGCCTCAAAGCGAAGTAATTCCTTCAAGAGAATTCCTAGACAAAAAACTAAAACAATTGGAAACCGAATTTGAAGGAAAAGAAATTTCTAGACCCAAACATTGGGGTGGATTTTTAGTTCGCCCACTTGAAGTAGAATTTTGGCAGGGAAGAGCCAATCGCCTTCATGACAGAATCCGATATCAAGTCAATTCCGATTACAGCTGGAAGATTGAAAGACTTTCTCCTTAAATAATAATATAAATAATGAAACCACTCAAAAGAGTGGTTTTTTATTTTTAGGAGTATTGATTT
>CANJDA010000090.1 GCA_947472705.1 Flavobacteriaceae bacterium | reverse complement strand
ATTTACCATGAAGATCTCCATCTTTCCAAAGAAAGCCAAGGTATAAGGCAAGAGTAACTTAAATATGAATAATAAAACAGCAACTATAATTACATTGGCTAAAACGAAATTTTTAATGGTAACTGTTTTGTAGTTTTTAAAGTAATATAAAAAGCCAATGGCAGGGATTGTCAACAAAGCCAAAAAGTGAACCCCAAACGAAAGACCTACAAGTAATGATATCAAAAGTAACCATCTATTGCCTCTTGGTGTATGCATGTCTCGTTCCCAAAGTAATCCCAGCCAAAACAATATAGCAATAAATAAGGAGGCCATGGCATATACTTCTGCCTCAACGGCACTTGACCAAAAACTATCGGAAAAAGTAAAGGCTAATGAACCAACAAAGGAACTTCCTAAAATTACAATGGCTTTGCTTTTGTCCATTTCGGTATAAGAGGAAACTATTTTACGCAATAAAATCGTAGAGGACCAAAACATGAATAAAATAGTAAAAGCACTTGAGAAAACCGACACCATATTTACCATTAAAGCTACGGTTTCTTTGCTAGTGGCAAACATGGCAAAGAAGGCACCTAAAATTTGGAATAGTGGAGCTCCTGGAGGGTGACCCACCTCCAATTTCGCAGCGGTGGCAATATATTCACCACAATCCCAAAAACTCATAGTGGGTTCAACAGTAAGGGAAAAAGTGATTAAGGCAATAGTAAATGCTGTCCATCCTAAGACGGTGTTCCATTTATTGAAGTTAAAGTTCATCATAAAAGTATGAAATGAATGGTTTTTATTTATGGCTACAAAGAAACTATTTTTTTTAACGCAATTAATCGGGCATTAACAAATTTTTCTCAAATAGATAACGAATTAAATACAAGTTTATTATCACTTGGGAAGTGAATATGTTTTGAAGGAAGTTTTATTTTTTTATAGTATTTGTTTGTGTAAAATAAAATTTGTTCTAAATTTGCACTCGCGTTAAGCAAAAGATGGTCTATGGTGTAATGGTAACACAACTGTTTTTGGTGCAGTCTTTCTAGGTTCGAGTCCTAGTAGACCAACAGAAAAAGCCTCTCAATTTGAGAGGCTTTTTTGTTTTATAGTAGTTTAACTTTTAGATTTTGAAAGTTACTACAGGACGGACAGCGTGATTTACTAAATCCTCACTTATACTTCCATTAAAGAAATGAGAAAGCCCTTTTCTACCATGGGTACTCATACCAATTAAATCAGCATCTATATAATTAGTGAAGTTTAACACACCGCTTTCAACATTGGTATCATTATAAATATGAGTAGAACATTTATTGATGTTGAAGTTTGAAATAAAATTATTCATTATTTCCTGTGCAACGTGAGTTGGTTTGAAGCTGCTTGGAGTATTAATCATTACCAAATGTAATTCGGCATCAAATTTATTGGCAAACTCTACAACTTTAGCAAATGGTTTTTTAATTTCATCTGCAAAATCAGAAGCAAAAACAAATTTATTTACATCAAAATCGCCTTCTTCTTTTTTGATAATTAGCACAGGGATATCCGAGTTACGAACTACTTTTTCTGCATTGGAACCAATAAACATTTCCTTAAATCCACTAGCTCCATGAGAACCCATTACTATTAAGTCAACATTATTTTTGTTACTAACGTTCATTATGCCGTCAAAAGCTAATTCAAATTGAATAATTTCTGAAACTTTTAATCCCTCTAAGCATTCATCGTCCATTAAGTCTTCTAATCGGTTTATAGCGGCATTTTTAAAAAGCATTATTTCTGGTAAATCATGACCGCTTCCTAAAGCATCACTACCTTGATGAGGTAATTCTAACATATGAAGAAGATAAATTTCTCCTCCATTTTTTCTTGCGATTTGAGCCGCAACTTTTAATGCGTGTCCAGCGTAATCGGAAAAGTCTGTTGGGACTAAGATTTTTTTCATAATATAAAATGTAAATTTTGGATTGTATAAATATTTAACACAATAAAGGTATTATTTTTTTTTGATTCTACAATGATTTTGATTTATAAAAAATAACTATATTTGCACCGTTATTTACCATTCAAAACTAAATAATGAGGGAAGCAATGCTTCCCTCTTTTTATACAACTATGATATTTAAAGAGAAAGTTACAAATTTGTTGGAAGAAGGATTGTTGGAAAATCCTTCCTTGTTTCTTGTAGATTTAAGTATTTCAGAGAGTTATAAAATTACGGTAACTTTGGATGGAGATAATGGTGTAAATTTGCAGGATTGCATCGAAATCAGTCGACTAATCGAAAATAATTTAGATCGTGAAGAACAAGATTTTTCATTAGAAGTAGCTTCAGCTGGCGTTTCAACACCATTAAAATTAGTTCGGCAGTATAAAAAAAATATTGGAAGGACATTAAGAGTAAAGACTAATGCTGAAACTATAGAAGCAAAGTTAGAGCAAGCTACTGATGAAAGTATCACACTTTCTTGGACAGCAAGAGAACCAAAAAAAATAGGAAAAGGAAAAGAAACAGTTGAACATAAACTTGAAATTCCTTATTCAGAGATAAAAGAAGCAATTGTTACAATAATATTTAATTAAAATTTTGACATGGAGAATATTGCATTAATCGAATCATTTTCAGAGTTTAAAGATGATAAACTTATTGATCGAGTAACGCTTATGGCGATTTTGGAGGATGTGTTTAGAAACGCATTAAAAAAGAAATACGGTTCAGATGATAATTTTGACATCATTATCAATCCGGATAAAGGAGATATGGAAATATGGAGAAACCGTGTGGTGGTAGCTGATGGAGAAGTAGAAGATGAAAACCAAGAAATTGAATTGTCTGCTGCAAGAAAAATTGAACCTGATTTTGAAGTTGGAGAAGATGTTTCGGAAGAAGTAAAATTGATTGATTTAGGAAGAAGAGCGATTTTGGCATTGCGTCAAAATTTGATTTCTAAAATTCATGAACACGATAATACCAATCTTTACAAACAATTTAAAGACTTAATTGGCGAAATTTATACTGCCGAAGTGCACCATGTACGACCAAGAGTTGTAATTTTGGTAGATGATGAAGGAAATGAAATTGTATTGCCAAAAGAAAAACAAATTCCATCTGATTTCTTCCGTAAAGGAGACAATGTACGTGGAATCATTGAAAGTGTTGAGTTGAAAGGAAACAAACCTCAAATCATCATGTCGAGAACGGCGGATAAATTTTTGGAAAAATTATTTGAACAAGAAATTCCAGAAGTATTTGATGGTTTAATTATGATTAAAAAAGTAGTAAGAATTCCTGGCGAAAAAGCAAAAGTAGCTGTTGATTCTTATGATGACAGAATAGATCCAGTTGGAGCTTGTGTAGGGATGAAAGGTTCACGTATACACGGTATCGTTCGTGAGTTAGGAAACGAAAATATTGACGTTATCAATTATACAACCAATTCCTCACTGTTAATTACAAGAGCATTAAGCCCTGCTAAAGTATCTTCGGTAAAAATTGATGAAGAGAAAAAAAGAGCCGAAGTATTCTTGAAATTAGAAGAAGTTTCTAAAGCTATTGGTCGTGGCGGGCACAATATCAAATTGGCAGGTTTACTAACCGGTTATGAATTAGATGTTATCCGCGAAGGAATTACGGCTGAAGAAGACGATGTTGAATTAACTGAGTTCTCAGATGAAATCGATGGATGGGTTATCGATGAATTCGCAAAAATCGGATTGGATACAGCAAGAAGTATTCTAAACCAAGATGTTGCTGACTTAGTAAGAAGAACCGATTTAGAAGAAGAAACTATTTTAGAAGTAATAAAAATATTGAAAGAAGAGTTTGAGGACTAATTCTTTCGCCCAAAATTAGCTAACATTAAAAAGATTTTATGTCTGAAGGAAATATTAGAATTAATAAAGTTTTAAGGGAATTAAATATTTCTTTGGAAAGAGCTGTGGATTATCTTAAAGATAAAGGAATTGCTATTGAAGCAAGTCCTAACACTAAAATTTCCGATGATGTATACAATATTCTTTGTGGACAATTTGCTGGAGACAAAGGAAACAAAGAAGCTTCTAAAGGCGTAAGTGAAGAAATAAAAAAAGAAAAAGAAGCGCTTCGATTGGAGAGAGAAAAAGAAATTGAAGACAAGCGCAAGCATGATGAAGAGCGCCAAAAGTTAGAGCTAATAAAAGCGAAAGCAGTAGTTACGGGTCCGAAACAAGTAGGTAAAATTGATTTAGAGCCAAAAACCCCTGTGGCAGCTCCAAAAATTGCCATTGAAAAGCAACCAGAAGTAGCCGAGATTCCAGTAGTTGCTGAAACAAAACCAATAAAAGCAGAAAAAACTGTCGCACCAGTTGAAGAACCTGTTGATGAAACGATAACTACACAATACCAAAAATTATCAGGAGCAACACTTACAGGGCAAGTAATAGATTTATCGCAATTTAACAAACCTAAAAAGAAGAAAGAGGAGTTTAAAAAGGATGCTAATAAACCTGCAACTCCTGCTACTGGTCAAACGGCAGCACAAGCAGCACAAAATGCAGCTAATAAAAATAAAAGAAAAAGAATACCACCAAAACCAGGAGATAAACCAGCTATTACAAGCGGAGGAGGAAATACTCAAGGTGGCGGAGGGGCTAATAAATTTGGAAATAAACCAGGAGGATTCCAAAAAGGAGCTCGCCCTGCTATAGTTCAAAAAGTTGAGCCAACAGAAGAAGAAGTAAAAAACCAAATCAAAGAAACGCTTGAACGTTTACAAGGAAAAGGAAACAAATCTAAGGCTGCAAAATACAGAAGAGACAAGCGTGATTCTCACCGTCAAAGAACAGAGGATGAAATGCAGGCTCTTGAAGAAGGAAGCAAAACCATCAAAGTAACTGAGTTTGTTACAGTTGGTGAAATTGCAACCATGATGGATGTGCCGATTACCAAAGTAATTGGAACTTGTATGTCTTTAGGAATCATGGTTACCATGAACCAACGTTTAGATGCTGAAACACTATCTATTGTTGCTGACGAATTTGGTTATGAAGTAGAATTTATTACAACCGATATTGAAGAAACTTTAGAAGTTGTTGAAGATAGAGCAGAAGATTTGGTTAGTCGTGCTCCAATTGTAACCGTAATGGGTCACGTTGATCACGGTAAAACATCCTTACTAGATTATATCCGTAATGAAAATGTAATCGCAGGAGAATCTGGAGGAATTACACAACACATTGGTGCATATGCCGTAACTCTTGAAGGGGGACAAAAAATAACTTTCCTTGATACACCAGGTCACGAAGCGTTTACCGCTATGCGTGCTCGTGGGGCTCAAGTGACCGATATTGCTATTATTGTGGTTGCTGCCGATGATGACATCATGCCACAAACCAAAGAAGCTATCAGTCACGCGCAAGCAGCTGGGGTTCCTATGATTTTTGCTATCAATAAAATAGATAAGCAAGGCGCTAATCCTGAAAAAATAAAGGAAAAATTAGCGGCCATGAATTTATTAGTAGAAGATTGGGGTGGTAAATACCAATCCCATGATATTTCTGCAAAAAAAGGAACTGGGGTTAAAGAATTATTGGAAAAAGTTTTGCTTGAAGCCGAAATATTAGATTTAAAAGCAAATCCAAACAAACCTGCTGTTGGAACTGTTGTAGAAGCACAACTTGATAAAGGAAGAGGATATGTATCTACAATATTGGTACAATCGGGAACTTTAAAAGTAGGGGATTATGTATTGGCTGGAAAAAATCACGGGAAAGTAAAAGCGATGCACGATGAAAGAGGTCATAGTGTGAAAGAAGCTGGTCCATCAACACCAATATCTATTTTAGGTTTGGATGGTGCTCCAACTGCTGGTGATAAATTTAATGTGTTTGAAGATGAAAGAGAAGCCAAGCAAATTGCAACCAAACGTCTTCAGTTAATGCGTGAACAAACCGTAAGAACACAACGTCATATTACATTAGCAGAAATTGGTCGTCGTATTGCTTTAGGTCAATTTAAAGAATTGAACATTATCCTTAAAGGAGATGTGGATGGTTCTGTGGAAGCCTTATCGAGTGAATTCACCAAATTATCTACTGAAGAAATTCAAATTAATATCATCCATAAAGGGGTTGGAGCTATTACTGAAACCGATGTAATGTTAGCTTCTGCTTCAGATGCTATCATCATTGGATTTAATGTTCGTCCTGCAGGAAATGCACGTCAAATTGCACAAAAAGAAGAAATCGATATCAGAAGTTATTCTATCATCTATGATGCAATTAATGACTTGAAAGATGCAATGGAAGGAATGCTTTCTCCAGAAATGAAAGAAGAAATTACAGGTACAGCAGAAATTCGTGAGATTTTCAAAGTGTCTAAAGTAGGTTCTATTGCTGGATGTATGGTTACCGATGGTAAAATATTCAGAAACTCTAAAATACGTTTAATTCGTGAAGGCGTTGTGATTTTCACAGGTGAATTGGCAACTTTAAAACGATTTAAAGACGACGTAAAAGAAGTGTCAAAAGGATATGATTGTGGTATGCAAATTAAAAACTACAACGATATTGAGCAACTCGATTTAATAGAAGCCTTCCAAGAAGTGGAAGTGAAGAAAAAGTTGAAATAATAAGAATAAAAAAAGCCCCGAATAATTTGGGGCTTTTTTATTTATTAGGTTTAATTAAAAATGAATTCGGATATTTTTTCTTCAAATCATTTAATTTTTTTTCGGCTTCAATACGCGTTTTAAAATTGCCAACCCATACCTTATATAAAGGGGTGCTGAATACAATTGTAGCGTCCATATCTTTATTATCTTTTTTGAAATCCATCAATATTTTTTTTGAAGCTTCACTTTCTCCGTTGAAAATCTGAATTTTATAACGGTCGTTGATAGTAATAGAACTGTTTATTTTTCTTTTATCATTTAAAAGTTGTTCAAACTTTGGATCTTGTGTTACATTTACTTTTTCGTCTTGAGCTACTATTTTTTGTGTTAAAAAGAAGGCAAAGGCAAGACTATAAAAAGCAGTATTTTTTAAAGAAAATTTCATAAGAGTTTGATTTTTATGCAAATGTAAAACATATTAAATCAAACAAAAGGAAAATCATTATTTAGAATTAATATAAATTGAATTTAAGATATATTTAAGGTTTTGAGAATAGTTCATAAGTCGTATTTTTGCGCAAGTTTTTAATAAAGTGCAGATTTTGAACTGATTTTATACTCAGGAAAATTAGCGCCAACATTAGTCGATAATCATTATACTATATGAAAAAGGTGGGTAACCATAATTCGATTTCAAGGAAAATACTCTTAGGTTTAGCGCTTTCGCTAACATTCTCCTTAACTTCATTATCTCAAACTGCTACTCCAGCTGCTCCGGCGGCTACACCTGCTACAGCAACTGCTGCTCCGGCTGCACCAGCTGCAACAGGAGGGGGTGATGCAGCAGCAGGAAAAACTTTGTTTAATACTAATTGTGCAGCTTGTCATAACTTGGATAAGAAAATGACGGGGCCTGCATTAAGAGGTGTGTCAGGACGTCATGCAAAAGACTGGTTCTATGGCTGGATAGCTAATAGTTCAGCTTTAATAAAAGCTGGTGATCCTGATGCGGTTAAATTGTTTAATGAAAACAATAAGTCAGTAATGACTGCTTTTCCTCAGTTGTCAAAACAAGATGTTGATAATATCTTGGCTTATACTGATACACCAAAAGAAGAGCCAAAAACAACTACTACTGCAGGACCTCCAGGAACTCAAGGAAGTGATAGCGGAATTTCTAACGAAGTAATTCTTGGAGCATTATCTTTAGTGTTATTAATGTTGGTAATCATGTTGTTCTTTGTGAATAATGTATTAACCAAAGTAGCTAAAGCAAACGGTATTGAGGTAGAAGCAAGTGAAGCAAGATTGCCAATATGGAAAGCATTTGCTCAAAATCAATTTTTGGTTTTTGTATCATCTGTTTTCTTATTATTAGCAAGTGGATTTTTTGTATACGGATGGATGATGCAAGTAGGTGTTGATCAAGATTATGAACCAATTCAGCCAATTCACTATTCTCACAGAATTCACGCTGGTAGCAATGGTATTGATTGTAAATACTGTCACTCTGCTGCCAGAGTTAGTAAAAACGCAGGAATTCCTTCATTGAATGTTTGTATGAACTGTCACAAAAATATATCCGAAGTATCTGATACTACAGCTACTCCAGAACATTCAAAAGGGTTCTATGATGCTCAAATCCAAAAATTGTATGATGCTGTAGGTTGGGATAAAACTACCATGAAATATACAGGTAAAACGCATCCAGTAAAATGGGTACGTATTCACAACCTTCCTGATTTTGCCTACTTTAATCACTCACAACACGTTACTGTTGCGGGTATTGAGTGTCAAAAATGTCACGGACCAGTTCAAACTTATGAAATCCAAAAGCAATTTGCTCCATTAACAATGGGTTGGTGTATTAAATGTCACCGTGAGACCGATGTTAAGATGGAAGGCAATGCCTATTACACAAAAATTCACGAAGAACTTTCTAAAAAATATGGTGTAGACAAATTAACTGCAGCACAAATGGGAGGTTTAGAGTGTGGTAAGTGTCACTACTAATAAAATTATTAAGAAGCTAATATTTATATACGATGTCATCGAACAAAAAATACTGGAAAAGT
>CANJDA010000089.1 GCA_947472705.1 Flavobacteriaceae bacterium | reverse complement strand
GTTAATAAATGAAGCCAATCTTACATTTTATATCAATAAAACAAAAATGGGTGATCAAAAAACTATTGAACCAGGGCGTGTTTTTTTGTATGATTTAAATAATAAAAGAATTCTTGTAGATTATGCTTCCGATATTACAACAAATTCAAAATATCCAAAATATAATAAATATGTTTTTGGAGGATTACTATTAGATGAGGATGGAAAATTCGTAAAACAAGTTAAAGAAGATGGAGTAATTTCTAATAAAGGAACTAAATATAAAATTAGAATTACGAATCATATTAGAAACTTAATTAATAAAGATTCTACGAATGTTCGTCTTGGCTTGTCTGTCACTGAAGACATTAATAAAACTATTTTTTCCAAAAGACAAACTCCTGGTTCAGATGCTGTGATTAGTGCACCAAGTATGTCGGTTATGAGTCCTGTGGGAACAATTCTATATGGCTCTGGACCATCGGCTCCTCAAAGTCAAAAACTAAAACTTGAAATTTATTATACAAAACCTAATTAATAAGTAACATTATGTGTGGAATTGTTGGCTATATTGGTTACCGTGAGGCTTATCCAATTATAATAAAAGGACTTAAAAGATTAGAATACCGAGGTTATGATAGTGCTGGTATTATGCTATTTGATGGTAAAGACCTTCAGATTTCAAAGACTAAAGGGAAAGTATCAGATTTGGAAGCCAAATCAGTATCTATTGCCAATTCAAACGCAACTATTGGAATCGGACATACGCGTTGGGCTACACATGGTGTACCAAATGATATTAATTCTCATCCTCATGTTTCGAATTCAGGAAATTTGGTAATCATTCATAATGGAATCATAGAAAATTATGAACCGTTAAAGAAAGAATTGTTAAACCGTGGTTATACTTTTAAATCAGATACTGATACCGAAGTTTTGATAAACCTTATTGAAGAAGTAAAAATAAAAGAAAAATTAAAACTTGGAAAAGCAGTTCAAGTGGCATTAAATCAAGTAGTGGGAGCTTATGCGATTTGTGTTTTCGATAAAGAAAATCCAGATGAAATTGTAGTAGCCCGTTTGGGAAGTCCATTAGCAATTGGAGTTGGTGAGGATGAATTTTTCATCGCTTCGGATGCTTCACCATTTATTGAATATACTTCTAATGCCATTTATTTGGAAGACGAAGAAATGGCAATTGTTAGATTACATAAGCCCTTAAAAATAAGAAAAATTAAAGATGACTCCATAGTAGATCCTTATATTCAGGAACTTCAAATGAATTTGGAGCAAATCGAAAAAGGAGGCTATGACCATTTTATGCTCAAAGAAATATATGAGCAACCTAATGTAATCAAAGATACATACCGCGGTAGACTTCATGCCAATAGCGGTATTATTCAAATGGCTGGAGTGGAAGATAATATTGAAAAATTCCTTCATGCTCAGCGAATTCTGATTGTAGCCTGTGGGACATCATGGCATGCTGGTCTTGTTGCAGAATATATAATAGAAGAGTTTACTCGAATTCCCGTAGAAGTTGAATATGCTTCCGAATTCAGATATAGAAATCCAATTATCAATTCTACCGATGTGGTAATTGCTATTTCACAATCAGGAGAAACTGCTGATACTTTAGCAGCTATTAAATTAGCAAAAGAAAAAGGAGCTTTTGTATTTGGAGTTTGTAATGTAGTTGGTTCATCTATTTCTAGAGAAACACATGCTGGAGCCTATACTCATGCTGGTCCTGAAATTGGAGTGGCATCTACCAAAGCATTTACAACACAAATAACAGTGTTAACCATGATTGCATTGCGTTTGGCCAAAGCCAAAGGAACGCTTTCAAATTCTGATTTCCATCGCTATTTACAAGAGCTAGAAGTTATACCTGAAAAAGTACAAGAAGCTATAGAGTGTAATGATAAAGCTAAAGAAATTGCCTCTAAATTTAAAGATGCACCTAACTGTCTTTATTTAGGCAGAGGATATAATTTCCCGGTAGCTTTAGAAGGAGCACTTAAACTAAAAGAGATTTCCTATATACACGCTGAAGGCTATCCTGCCGCTGAAATGAAACATGGCCCTATCGCCTTAATTGATGAGCAAATGCCCGTAGTAGTAATTGCCCCTAAACAAGGTCACTATGATAAAGTGGTAAGTAACATACAAGAAATTAAATCCAGAAGTGGAAAAATTATTGCCGTTGTAACCAAAGGAGATGTTCAAGTAAAAGAACTAGCCGACCATGTTATAGAAATTCCAGAAACCTCTGACGCCTTGTCTCCGTTAATCACAACAATACCATTACAATTACTTTCGTATCACATTGCAGTGATGAGAGGGTGTAATGTAGATCAACCTAGAAACTTGGCAAAATCAGTAACCGTAGAATAATTTATTTCAAAATTATACACAAAAAGCGAGATATAATCTCGCTTTTTTTATGAATTTATTTTTGTGATTTATTCAATAGAAATTCTTTTTTTTATGTGTGCATAGTATTTTTTTTAGCAATAACTTTAAAATGTTAATAATAACATAAAAATGTGAAAAGACTTCATTGAAAACAAGACATTATACAATTGACATATTGTCAAAAATAAGGTGCGCTTTATAATAATCTTAAAAAAATATTGTACATTGGCTTCTTAAACCAACAAAAATTTAAACCAAATGAAAATTTATTTATTTATCCTTTCATTGTTTTTTTGCGGCATTAGTTTTGCCCAAACTTCAATATCGGGTTCGGTAAAAGACAGTAGAAACCAACCTGTTCCAGGGGCTAATGTCAAAATAATTGGGCAAAGCACTGGTACTATTACAGACGGCGATGGAAATTTTAGTATGTCAACAGCTGTCAAACTACCTTTTGATATAGAAATATCTAGTGTAGGTTTTGCTTTAAAAAAAGCTAAAGTTACAGCCAACAATCAAAAAGTAATTGTTGTATTATCAGATGAAGAAACCAAACTAGAAGAAATTGTTGTTTCAGCTTCTAGAACTCCTGAGAGAATACTCGAGTCACCCGTGACGATTGAAAGAGTTGGCTTGAAAGAAATTAAAAACACCACTTCTGCAAACTATTATGATGGACTAGAAAATCTGAAAGAAGTTCATTTTAATACTAGTAGCATGTCATTTAAATCGATTAACACCAGAGGATTTGCAACTATTAATAATACTCGTTTTATGCAGTTGGTTGATGGTATGGATAATTCTTCTCCTGCCTTAAACTTTCCACTAGGTAATTTAATTGGTATTTCAGAATTAGATGTGGCAAGTGTTGAATTATTACCTGGTGCCTCTTCGGCATTATATGGTGCAAATGCTTTTAACGGTATTTTGTTTATGAATAGTAAAAGCCCTTTTACTAGTCAAGGGTTGAGTGTTTATGCTAAATATGGACAAACTACACAAAAAATAGCAGGCACAAATGACTATTGGGACTTTGGTATTAGAGCTGCCCATGCCTTTACAAAGCATTTTGCAGCTAAAGCAAACTTTACTTTTATGAAAGGTAAAGAATGGATGGCTGCTGATGATAGAGATAGAAATGGTGGCTTAATAGGGCACTCTTTGAATAGAAATTATGACGGAATGAATATATATGGTGACGAAGCCACAACTTTTATTCCAAATGTTGGAAGCGTAAGTAGAGATGGTTATAAAGAACAAGATTTGTCAGATAATAATGTGAAAAATGTAAAGGCAGATTTTAGTTTAAATTTTAAACCATTTGATAACGATTTCGAAATTATTCTACAACATAAGTTAGGATTTGGAAATACTATCTATCAAGGATCTAGTAGATATTCCTTAAAAAACTTTTTCATGCAACAATCTAAATTGGAAGTAAAAGGGAAAAACTTTTTTGTTAGAGGTTATATAACTTCTGAAAATGCTGGAGATTCATATGATATGCAATTTACAGCATTAAACATCAATAGTTTAGCAAAAACTAACACAGGATGGTTTACAGATTATGCTACTATGTATTTGAATTCACAAATATTTTTAGGTACTACTGCCACTCAAGCAGATGTGTTGGCAAGAAATTATGCTACTTACAATATCAATCCTTATAGTAGCTTTGCTCCTTTTAGTTCATTTGTTCCAAATGGACAAGCACAGTTTCAACCAGGTTCTGTTGAATTCCAAAATGCCTTCAAAACCGTTACTAATGATCCGAATTTACAAACCGGTTCAAAATTCTTAGATAAATCTCAACTGTATCATGCAGATGGAAATTATAATTTTAAAGATTTATTGAAATTTGCCGAAATTCAAGTAGGTGGTTCCTATAGAAAGTATGTTATGGATTCCCAAGGAACCATTTTCACAGATTATGATGGGCCAATAAAATATGATGAATATGGTGCATACTCACAACTTCAAAAGAAATTCATTGATGATAGATTAAAGTTTACAGGTTCAGTACGATATGATAAATCTAAAAACTTTAATGGACAATTTTCGCCAAGAATTTCATTTGTTTATTCTGCAGGATCTAATAAAAATCACAATTTTAGAGCTTCATTTCAAACAGGGTTCAGAAACCCAACTACTCAAGACCAGTATATCGGATTGAATTTAGGACCAGCCTTCTCCCTAATAGGATCGGCACCTGATAACTTAACTAGATATAGCGAGACTCAACCTGTAAGCTTAGCAGGACAAGGAGTAAATGGAGGTCAAGCCACCAGAACATTAAATGGTGAGGATGCCTACAACAACTCTTATACATCAGAGTCTGTAGCATTGTTTAAACAATCAGGAGATGTAAATGATTTAAAAGTTTCTAATTTGGGTCTTGTTAAACCCGAAAAAGTTAAGGCTTTTGAAGTAGGATACAAAACATCATTTAATGGATTTGGTGTAGACATGAACGCATACTATAATATATATGATGATTTTAGTACAACTGCCAGAGTATATGCTCCTTATTATGGAAATGTAAATACTGATCAAGCACTAGCGGTTCAGGCTATACAGTATAACGATATCAGACAATTTCAAGTATATTCTAACAGTTTGGCTCAGGTAAAGTCTTTAGGAGCTGGATTAGGTTTGTACAAAAAAATATATAAAGATTTTGAAATTACTGTAAATTATAACTACGCAGAATTTAAATATGATAAAAAAGATGACCCATCCTTCATCTCATACTTCAATACACCAAAACACAGAGTTAAAGCATCTCTTGGGAATGCTAAACTATTCAAAAATTTTGGATTTAATGTAAATGCTCGTTGGAGTGATGAATATTTATGGGAGTCTTCTTTTGCAGATGGAACTATACCAGCAATTACCGTTTTTGATGCACAAATCAGCTATGCCTTTCCAGCATTAAAATCAGTAATTAAATTGAGTGGATCAAATATTGGAGGAAAAGATTATCTACAAGTAATTGGAGCAGGTAGAATTGGTCAACAATGGTTGGCGTCTTTAACAATAAATCCATAAAACGTACATTAATTTAATAATAATAAGTTATGATAAAAAATATAAAATGGTTGCTACTGGTTTCATTAACTTTTGTAGCTTGTAATTCAGATGAAGAAGATACCTCAGGTGTAGTACCTGAAGTACCGGTTACAGCCGGAACCGCTGATTTTTCAAATTATGTTTCATTAGGAAATTCAATTACTGCAGGTTATGCTGATGGTGCATTATTTATGGCAGGCCAAGCCAACTCCTATCCAAAGCTTTTATCTGATCAATTTGCACTTGTGGGCGGTGGGCCATTTACGATTCCTTATATGAACGACAATATTGGGGGATTAGTAGTTGGAGGTTTCCAGATACAAGGAACAAGATTAATTTTTAACGGATCGGCTCCTGTTAATTTACCAGGAACACCAACAACTGATGTTTTAAACCATCTTACTGGCCCTTTTAATAATTTAGGAGTTCCTGGAGCTAAAAGTTTCCACTTATTGGCTAATGGTTACGGAAATATTGCTGGTGTATTATCAGGGCAAGCTAACCCTTATTTTGTACGTTTTGCAACTTCAAGCAGCACAACTGTACTTGCTGATGCTTTAGCGCAAAATCCTACTTTCTTTTCATTATGGATTGGAAATAATGATGTGCTTTCATATGCGTTGTCTGGAGGTACAGGAACCAATCAAACAGGGAATATGAACCCTGCTACTTATGGTTCAAATGACATAACTGACCCAACTGCATTTGCTGGAGTATATTCAACACTATTGGATGGATTAACATCAAATGGTGCAAAAGGAGTTGTAGCCAACATTCCTTACGTTAGTGCCGTTCCATTCTTTACTACTGTCCCTGTTAAAGCAATTCCAGAATTACCAGTCTCAGATGCAGCTCAATTAAACCAATTATTTGGTGCGATAAATCAAATTACAACGGCACTTGGCCAACCTAACAGATTTGTTGAGTTAATTGCAGATGATAGCAACCCATTAACATCTGGTAAAAATCCTCTGTTAATTAATGATGAAACATTACCAGACTTATCAACATATATTACGGCAACTTTGACTCCAGTATTGGGAGGCCCAACAGCGACTTATGTTGGCGGATTATATGGAAGAGCAAGACACGCAAGGCTTACTACAGGTGATAGAGATTACATTTTATTGACAGCAAGTTCAATAATTGGAACAAATCAAGCTGGTGCACCTTCACCGTTCAACATAATAGGAATTTCAAATCCTATGCAGGATAATAGAACTTTAACTGCTGCAGAAGTAGCTGAAATTAAAACCGCTGTTGATGCCTATAATATATCGATTAAGGCTTTAGCAGATGCAAAAGGATTAGCTTATGTTGATGCAAATACAGCATTGAACGATGTTGCTGATGGTGGTGTCATTTTCGATAATTTCCATATGACATCAGATTTTGTTAAAGGCGGTGCTTTTGGTTTAGATGGAGTTCATCCATCGGCCAGAGGTCAGGCATATATTGCCAATAAATTTATTGAAGCCATTAATGCTAAATATGGTTCTACCTTAAGAAAATACAAAGCTCAGGATTTCCCATTAAGCTATCCAGCAGGGTTATAATATCTCACTACAAACACAGAAAAAGGCTAACATAAACATGTTGGCCTTTTTTTTATTAAAAAAAACAAAAATCACTATTGATTATTCGATTTATAAAAATTATCTTTGCGCTCTGAAAGAACAGTGGTCTTTTTCAAACCTAAATAGCTATTTAATAAATACATAAACAATGTCAAAAGCAATAGGAAAAGTTTCGCAAATCATCGGTCCCGTAGTAGACGTAGTATTTGACAATAAAGATGTTGAGTTACCAAAAATTTATGACTCATTAGAAATCACAAACAAAAATGGTTCAATATTAGTATTGGAAGTGCAATCACACATTGGTGAAAACACAGTTCGTACTATCTCTATGGACTCAACCGACGGTTTGAGTAGAGGTACAGAAGTTAGAGCTACTGGTGCACCTATCCAAATGCCAATTGGTGCAGATGTTTACGGACGTTTGTTCAATGTAATTGGTGATGCCATTGATGGTTTAGGAGATTTACCAAAAGACGGAGCTAACGGAGTTTCAATACACCGTCAAGCACCAAAATTCGAAGATTTATCAACTTCTACCGAAGTTTTATTTACAGGTATTAAAGTAATTGATTTGATTGAGCCTTATTCAAAAGGTGGTAAAATTGGATTATTTGGAGGTGCTGGAGTAGGTAAAACGGTATTGATTCAGGAGTTGATTAACAATATCGCCAAAGGTCACGGTGGTCTTTCTGTATTCGCAGGAGTAGGAGAAAGAACTCGTGAAGGAAATGACTTGCTTCGTGAGATGCTAGAGTCTGGCATTATCAAATATGGTGAAGAATTCATGCACTCTATGGAAAATGGAGGATGGGATTTATCTAAAGTAGACAAACCAGGTATGAGAGAATCAAAAGCTACTTTCGTATTCGGACAAATGAATGAGCCACCTGGAGCTAGAGCACGTGTGGCGTTATCAGGTCTTTCTATTGCTGAATATTTCCGTGATGGAGCTGGTTCTGACCAAGGAAAAGATGTATTATTCTTTGTGGATAACATCTTCCGTTTTACACAAGCGGGTTCTGAGGTATCTGCGCTTTTAGGACGTATGCCTTCTGCGGTAGGGTACCAACCAACGTTGGCTACTGAGATGGGTGCGATGCAAGAGCGTATTACTTCTACTAAAAAAGGATCTATTACATCTGTACAAGCGGTTTACGTACCTGCGGATGACTTAACTGATCCAGCACCTGCTACAACTTTTGCTCACTTAGATGCTACAACGGTATTGTCTCGTAAAATTGCTGAGTTAGGTATCTATCCTGCAGTGGATCCATTGGATTCTACTTCAAGAATTTTGACACCGCTAATCTTAGGAAACGAGCATTATGACTGTGCGCAAAGAGTAAAAGAGATTCTTCAAAAATACAAACAATTACAAGATATAATCGCTATCCTTGGTATGGAAGAATTATCAGAAGAAGATAAATTAGCAGTATCAAGAGCACGTCGTGTACAACGTTTCTTATCTCAACCTTTCCACGTAGCAGAGCAGTTTACTGGTATTCCTGGAGTTTTAGTTGATATTAAAGATACCATCAAAGGATTTAATATGATTATTGATGGTGAATTAGACCACTTGCCAGAAGCCGCTTTCAACCTTAAAGGAACTATTGAAGATGCTATCGAAGCAGGAGAAAAAATG
>CANJDA010000088.1 GCA_947472705.1 Flavobacteriaceae bacterium | reverse complement strand
GTTTTTTTATTAAAATCTTCATCATAATATTCGATAGTGATTCTTTCGTTTCGGTAAACATCTTCGCGTACATCAGGTATACTAAGACAGCCTTCATTGAATCCCCATTCTTCTCCTTCTTCCTTGAGCATTTTGGCATTGATAAAAGTTTTTTTAAAGCCATTTAATTGTTCCTGCTCTTCTTTAGAAAGGTCTTCACTATCACTAAAAGGTTCTGTATCGATTACAAATAATCGAATCGCCAAGCCCACTTGTGGCGCAGCCAATCCAACACCATATGCATTATACATTGTATCATACATATTAGCGATGACATCTTTTAAATTGGGATAATCAGGTGAAATTTCTGCACCTACTTGTCGTAAAACCGGTTCTCCATATCCGTATATAGGAATAATCATTTTTAGCACTTTTTTTTTGGCAAAAGTAAAGAAATTAAATCATTTTTCTAGTTAGATAATCTTGCAGTAAAATGGTAGCAGCAATTTCATCTACCAAACCTTTGTTCTGCCGTTGCTTTTTAGAGAGTCCACTATCAATCATCGTTTGAAATGCCATTTTGGAAGTAAAGCGTTCATCTACTCTTTCTATTTTCATATCAGGAAAATTTGATTTGAAATCGGTTACAAATTTTTCTATCACTGGAGTGCTTTCTGAAGGTTGTCCATTCATTTGTTTGGGTTCTCCAATTAATACTTTAGCAACATTTTCTTTTGAAAAATAATCTTTTAAAAAAGTAATTGCTGTTTCTGAAGGTATAGTTGTTAAGCCCGAAGCTATGATTTGCAATTCATCAGTAATGGCAATACCGGTGCGTTTCATTCCGTAATCAATGGCAAGAATTCTAGGCATTTGCTTTTATTTAGACGGTTCAAATGTAGCTAAAACTTCTTTCTTTCCTTTTTTTAGTTTAAGAATATTATCTTCCAATTCATAATGATCGGTTTCTCCTAACATTTTTGAAAATTGTCTTTCTAAATCCATGTTATCGCAAACCATCATGGTTGAAATCGAATTGGAAAACGAAATTGCAAATTTGGAAGGCATCATATAACTTCCAGCCAAATTATTACAACCTACATAAGCGCTATATCTTCCGTCTTTAGAATTGAGTTTTAAGAAATAAAATGGTTTGCCTTTGTGCTTAACTTTTTTCCCGTTTAGAATTTTTAGTCTCCATTTTGTTTCAGCCAAAGTTACTTTTCCAACGGCAGGATTAACTTTTTTAATTACCGTTTGCGCTTCCATTTTATTGTTCAGGTTTACAACTGGCTTTTCTAATTGATTCGTTTCAACAGTTTCAATACTATTTTTTTGTTTGGTAAGTATGTATTTATTAGCCAAATTTCCATTGATTAATTTTCCTGTCATGTCAAGTTGTGTAATGGTATTTTTACCAACAGCATATTGATTAGGTGCATTTTCAATGTTATCAAATATAACCACGCTTCCCTCTTTGTTCCATGAAAAAGTACCGCGTTGTTCAAAAATTTTATTCCCTTTTCCTATGTACTGAGATTTAACAACAAAGGTTTTATTTTCATTTAAACTAATCATCATTTCTATTCCTTCACAATCAGCAAATGGCAATATTCCTTTGTAAGTTCCTTCAAAATTGATTGTGTTTTTGGCATTAAGAATTCCAATTCTCGCTATTGGGTCTTTGACATGAGTATCTTTTTCCGTTTTCTTTTGACAACTTGTCTGAATAATTAAAAGAGTTAATAATAGAAATATTTTTTTCATAGACTATTGATTTCAGTTGGGAAAGAAGCTCAACAAACATACTTAAACTTAACACAGAATTATAAGCTTTTAACAATATTTTGAGAATATCAACACAATTTACAAACGCTTTGTTACTTCTAAAAATGAAACTATCTTTGCTCACTATTGACCCAAAGGCTGAGCAATACAACATAAATTAAAAAACCATGAATACACTTCAAAACATCATAGAAACTGCATGGGATAACCGCGCATTATTACAAGAGGAATCTACAACTAATGCTATCAGAGAAGTTATAGCATTATTAGATTCAGGAACCCTTCGTGTAGCTGAACCTACTGCAAACGGATGGCAAGTAAATGAATGGGTAAAAAAAGCTGTAGTAATGTATTTTCCAATCCAAAAAATGGAAACATGGGAAGCAGGAATTTTTGAATACCACGACAAAATGCTGTTAAAAACGGGTTATGCCGAAAAGGGAATTCGAGTTGTGCCTCCAGCAACAGCCAGATACGGAGCTTATATTTCAAAAGGAGTAATTTTAATGCCAAGTTATGTTAATATCGGAGCCTATGTAGATGAAGGAACCATGGTAGATACATGGGCAACTGTTGGAAGTTGTGCTCAAATTGGTAAAGATGTACATCTTTCAGGCGGTGTTGGAATTGGTGGTGTTTTAGAGCCTTTACAAGCTGCTCCTGTAATTATCGAAGATGGTGCTTTTATCGGATCACGTTGTATTGTGGTGGAAGGGGTTCGCGTAGAAAAAGAAGCTGTTTTAGGCGCGAATGTTTGTTTGACTGCCTCTACCAAAATTATTGATGTTACAGGTAGTGAACCTATTGAATATAAAGGTTTTGTTCCAGCACGTTCTGTAGTAATTCCTGGAAGCTATACTAAAAAATTTGCGGCTGGCGACTATCAAGTGCCTTGTGCTTTAATCATTGGAACCCGAAAACCATCAACCGATTTAAAAACATCGCTCAACAATGCGTTGAGAGAATATGATGTAGCAGTTTAGTATAAATTTATAAATTTAATCCATGTACAATTATCGCCAATTGTTGAAATTACTAATCCGTCGAATAACTATTGTATTTGTCGTTTACCAAGTTAGTAGAGTTTTATTTCTACTTTTTAACCGAGGTAATTTCACCAATTTAGATGTAAAAACATTTCTTGGGGGTGCTTTGTTCGATTTGTCGGCAATTGGATTCATTAATTTAGTATTCATTATACTTCATTTATTTCCGGGTAATTTCAAATATAAAAGTGGTTATCAAAAAGGATTGAAAATTGGTTTTTATGCTGTCAATCTCCTTTTTATAGCTACTAACTTTGTCGATTTAGAATATTATAAATTTACAGGTCGAAGAAGCTCATTTGGTTTAATTACCGCTAAAGGTATGGAACATGAAATAGGCGGACTTATCATTTCATTTCTACAGGAATTTTGGTATATACTTTTAGGTTTTATCCTTTTAAGCATTTTGCTTTGGCGAGCATTATCTAAACCTAAATTTATATTCCCAATAGAAGCATTAACGGTAAAAGTTGTTTTCAAACAAATTGGAATCCTTATTCTTTCACTTGGAATAGGATTACTTTTGTCTAGTGGTGGTTTTGGCAAAAAACCTATTCGAATAGTTGATGCTATCAATTATTCCTCATTAGGAAATTCAGCTTTAGTATTGAATACCCCTTTTAGCATATTAAAAACTATAGGAAAAAAGGAAACTTTGGTCGACCCGAAATTCTTCACTGACAAAGAACTGAACCAAATTTTTAACCCCGTTTTTATCTCAGTACCAGAAGGAGAACCTATAAAGAAAAATGTAGTGATTTTTATTTTGGAAAGCTTTGGTGATGAAAACCTTCATCGCGGATTTACACCATTTGTAGATTCATTAGCTACACAATCTTATTATTTCAAAAATGGTTTTGCCAATGGAAAAGTTTCTATAGATGCAGTGCCATCAACTCTTTCTAGTATTCCGAGTTTGATGAATACTTCCATTATTTCTTCAGGGTATTCTTTGAATAAAGTTTATGGTTTGCCCAAAATCATGAAGAAACAAGGCTACAATACTTCTTTTTTTCATGGCGCTTTTAACGGAAGCCAAAACTTTGATCAATATTGCAAAGTAGCCGGTTTTGATCAGTATTACGGCAAAAATGAATATGTGGGTCCTGAAGCATTTGATGGTAATTGGGGGATTTTTGACGAAGAGTTCATGCAGTTTTTTAATAGAAAGCTGAGCAGTTTTAAACAACCGTTCTTCAGCACACTTTTCAGTATTTCTTCTCATAATCCCTATACGGTTCCGAACAAATACAAAGGAAAATTTATAAAAGGTAATCGTAAAATACAAGAGAGTATTGGCTACACCGATTTTGCATTGAAACAGTTTTTTATTTCTGCTAAAAAAGAACCATGGTATAACAATACGTTATTTGTAATGGTGGCTGACCATACTTGTTCTGAACCTACCGAAGATAAATACCGAACTAATGTGGGTAAATTTAGAATCCCAATATTGTTTTTTGATCCTTCCAATCCAAGTTTTAAAGGGGTTCAAGAAAAGAATTTCCAACAAATTGATGTTCTTCCAAGTATTTTAGAGTATCTGAAAATTCAAGATAAAGTAGTCACTTACGGAAAACCTTTTAGTTCTGATAAAAACTATGTGGTTTATTATTTAGACAATATTTACCATTTGATAAAAGACGATTTTTATATGGCATATGACGGGCAAAAAGCGATTGGCTTATACAACTTCAAAAATGATGAACTGCTTAAAAATAATTTATTAAATAAAGACAAAAAGCATGCAGCTGAAATGGAAAAACTCATCAAGGCTTATGTGCAATCATTTAACGAAAGGATGATAGCTGATAAATTGACTGTTAAATGAAGACGATGGAAAACTCTAAAAAAAATACCATTAGTGGTTTGGTTATCACATATAACGAAGAATATCACATTAAGGAATTAATTGAAAATTTGAGCTTTGTGGATGAATTAATTATTGTAGACTCATTCAGTACCGATAAAACTGTTGAAATAATTAAATCATTTCCTAAAGTTATTTTGGTTCAAAACAAGTTTGAAGATTTCACTAAGCAGCGAAACTTGGCACTGTCTTATGCCAAAAATAATTGGGTTCTTTTTTTGGATGCTGACGAACGAATTACAAAGGCTCTAAAAGAAGAAATTTTGCAAACTGTTGATTCAGAAAATGCCAAAGATGCCTATTATTTTGTTAGAAAATTCATATTTAAAAATAAACCATTACATTTTAGTGGGTGGCAAACTGATAAAAATTTTCGACTATTCAAAAAAGACAAAGCACAATACAAAAGTGAACGATTGGTGCATGAAACTCTTGATGTTAAAGGTACAGTTGGTACTTTAAAAAATAAACTAGTTCATTATTCCTATGCAGATTATAGTATTTATAAAAGAAAAATGATCAGCTACGGGAAACTCAGAGCCAAAGAGCTATTTTTGAAAAATAAAAAAAGTAGTTTTTTTCACCGTTTTATAAAACCCACTTATAAATTTTTATATGATTATTTTATCCGTTTGGGAATTTTAGATGGTAAAAAAGGCATCATAATTTGCTACTTAAATGCTCTAAGCGTATATGTACGCTATCAGGAATTGGAACGATTAAACAAAAAATAAACTTTCGATGAAAATACTTGTAATTCAACAAAAAAGAATTGGCGATGTGCTTACGAGCACCATTTTATCAAACAACTTAAAAAAGTTTTATCCCGATGCCACTGTTGATTATATGTGTTATCCCAATTGTGTGGATGTGCTGAAAGAGAATCCTAATATTGACAACATAATTATTTTGACAAATGAAGTTCGGAAATCCTATCCTAAATTATTGAAGTTCATTTTTCAAATCAGAAAGAACAATTACGACGTTGTTATTGATGCGTATAGCAAATTGGAAACCAATTTAATCACACTGTTTTCGGGTGCAAAGTATAAGATTTCGTATGATAAAGGGTATTCAAAAATCTTTTACAATTACAATATGAAACGCATTCCAAATGGAACCAAATCAGAATTGGGATTAGCCATTGACAACCGTTTATTATTGTTGAAACCACTAATTAAAGAAGCTATAACCGACTATAAACCAAAGATATTTTTAACACCAAAAGAAATTCTAGAAGCCAAAGATTTGTTGAGTAAGTTTGGTATCGAAGTGGGTAAAAAACCATTACTCATGATGGGAATTTTAGGTAGCGAATGGTACAAAACCTATCCGTTGGAAAACATGGCGAAGATTATTGATTATGCGGTTGAGAAATTGGATGCGGATATCCTCTTCAACTATATTCCATCACAAAAAGACGAAGCCCAGAAAGTATATGATTACTGTAGTAAAAAAACCCAACAGCACATCCATTTTGATTTGTATGCCAAAGGATTACGACCTTTCTTAGGTTTATTGTCACAATGTGATATGCTTATTGGCAATGAAGGTGGTTCAGTAAATATGGCAAAAGCTCTAGACGTTCCCACGTTTTCTTTATTCTCTCCATCTGTAGATAAGGAAACTTGGCAGATTTTTGAAAATGAAAAAGGGAACATGTCTATTCATTTAAAAGATTTGAAACCGGAAATCTACGAGCAACACGATGAGAAATACATCAAAGAGCATACTTTTAAATACTTTGATGAATACCCATTGGAATTGATTTTAGAGAAATTAGAAACGTATTTCAAAGATTTAGGATTTCCAAAAAACTAAAGAGTCGAAATACCATTTTCAATTTGAATGACTTTTTGCTTTTTATTATAGGCTCTAATGGCATTGTTTTTCTCCCAAATTTCTGAGCTCGAATACCCTCTTGCATGATCCAAATGCAGGCATATAGCACTGTAACGAATTTGTTTGGAAAGTAATCCCAAATTAAACAAACGTTCTCCTAATTCTCTGTCCAATCCGCCGTATTTCATTTCGTGATTAAAACCATTTACTGCTAAAATATCTTTCTTGAATCCTGATGAATTATGTCCGTTCCAAGAACGTTTAGTAGGTGTAATCCAATTCATAAAATTGGCAAAAAGCTTACTATGAGTGAGTTTCGTGATTTTAAAATTCATTTTCAATCCTTGCTTTTTCAACCAGGAAAGCTGAAAACACTTTTGGGAAATAATATCATTTTCAGAAATAGCTTGTGAAATGATCATTGATAATTTAAAATAACCGCCTGAGAGAAAATAACCATCCTCTTTATATTTCAAGTGAACAGCAACATAGTCTTTACGCGGAATACAATCTCCATCGGTAAACAATAAATAATCGGAATTAGTTTTCAGTATGGCTTTGTTGAGAATTTTTGATTTTTGGAATCCATCATCTTCCTGCCAAACATGCACAATTGGGTGCTTAAATTTTGATGAAAAACTATCAATTAGTTCTTTTGTTTTAGAAGTAGAACCGTCATCAGCAATCACTAGTTCAAAGTCGGTTTCAGTTTGAACGCTAAAGCCAACAAGGACTTTTCGCAACCAATCTTCGGCATTGTAAGTAGTAATGATTACAGAAACTTTCATTAAAATATATCAGAAGTGAAAAATACTATTTTTTAATAAATTTTACTTCCAAAACTTCAATTTCTTTTTGATTCTTTTCTTGCGATAGTAGCGGTATTGAAAATCAGCAGTCATTTTCCAAAGCGAGGCAACTATTTTTTCTTCGGATTCGCCCGAAACTTTGGCGTATTCATTACTCATTATTTCCACCATTTCTTTATGAGGCGTTAATCGACAAAGATTTTTCATGCGCAATTTAAATGACATTTCATTGTGAAATTCCATTCGATTCAAATCGACTAGGAAAAAATCATAGGTGCCATTTTCATTCTTTTTTATCAACGTATTACCTGGAGAATGATCTTTAAATTCAATCCCTTTTTGATGCATATTATATGAAAATCGAGTAAATTGACGGAGAATATTCTCACTGTCAGGATAATTGGGTATTTCTACCAACTCTCTATAGGTTAAATCGGCTTCTAGGTGTTCACTGACATAATAACTATCTTTTAAACCAATAAAATCCGAATTCTCTAAATAAGCAATAGGTTCTGGAGTTCCAATACCATTTTCAATTAATTTTTTGGCATATTCAAATGAGCGCTTGGCTTTGGATTTCCTAAAATATTGATAAATAATTTTATTAATAAGATGGGGAACTTTGAACGATTTTATATTGAGAGTTTTACCATTTAATTCAAATAATTTGATTTTATTTCTTCTGCCGTCTATAAACATTTTTCCAGTATCGGAAAAATTTTGTAGTATGGAAATAATACTGGATTGAGAAAAATTGCTTTTTGAATTTAGACGAAACTCCATCTACTGTTTTTTTACAAATTTAATTAGATAATTTGCAAAATAACGAATTCATATATGAAATTAAGCTAAAACTATCCGATTAAAGTCCTATTTAAAAAAGAGGATTCCCTCTGGAAACAAATTTTTTATACAAAAAATAGCTACTTTTGCTCTTCTAAATTCAATACTAATGAGTGCCAAAAACTTCATAATTCAACGTCTTACCTATTTCAACAGGCTAAACAAAAAAAACAAAGTAATAAAAGGTATCCTAAATTGTGATGATTTAAAAGACAACGGTGTTATCAATATTCATGGAATAGACTTAAGAAATGCTGGTGATTTTTATTGTGGCCCTCATCATTATTTTGATCAATTAAAAGGAAAAGAGCTAGATATTTCTGGTTATAAAGATTCTGATCAAGCAGTATTAGACCATTACCATGATCTAATTGTGAACAATTCTCTAATTATCGGTGGTGGCGGATTATTAAATAGACCTAGTTTTGAAAAGCCTATAAAAATGTTTGAACATTTGGCAGAAAAAGGAAAAAAGACTGTATTATGGGGATTAGGACATAATGAAAAAGACAGATCTACTTTTGGAAAAGTAACATCCTATAATGTTGAT
>CANJDA010000087.1 GCA_947472705.1 Flavobacteriaceae bacterium | reverse complement strand
CATTTTATTAGAAGAAACGAATAGTATGAAAAAGTTAGTTTTTAGTTTAGTTTTAATGAGTTCTATAGCTTTTGGACAAGTTGAAAAAAAAGTTGACGATTTTAATAAAGTCACATCCTTTGATCAGATTGATGTAATGTTAATTCAAAGTAATGAAAACAAAGTTGTCATTACTGGAAAAGATGCCGATGAAGTTGAATTAGTTAATAAAAAAGGAGAATTAAAAATAAGATTACCTATAACAAAAATGTTCTCCGGCGATGATATTTCTGTTACGCTTTACTATAAAAATATTAGTGCTGTAGAAGCAAATGAAGGTTCTCGTATAGCTTGTAATAATATTATAAAAACGACTGATTTTAATATTATAACCAAAGAAGCTTCAGAAGTAAAGCTAAAATTAGATGTTGCAAATGTAAATGCAAGAACAGCAAATGGTTCTAAAATTTATGTAGAAGGTGTAGCTAAAAATCAAGATATTTTAGTGAATTCTGGAGGAATTTATCACGCAGAAACATTAATAACAGCACAAACCACAATTACAGTAAATGCTGGAGGATTAGCATTTGTTTCTGCAACAGATTTACTGGATGCAAAAATTAGAGCTGGAGGTAATATATCTATATATAGTAAACCAAAACAATTTCACAAAGAAGTTCTTGCTGGCGGTACTTTTACTTTTATAGAAAAAGATGCGAAGTAGAAATAATTGAAAGTGTTAAAATTTAATTCTAAATTGCAGTGTCAAAATTATAACAACTATGTTCCTAAACGATATTTTATCTGCTATTCCTTTGGGTTTCTTTCTAAGTTTTATGATTGGACCTGTTTTTTTTGTACTTCTAGAAACTAGTGTAGTTAAAGGTTTTAGAGCAGCAGTAATGTTTGATTTAGGTGTTGTTTTAGCTGATATAATTTTTATTCTAATAGCTTTTTTTAGTAGTTATCGATTAATACAAAGTATCAAAGATGATCCAGCTTTATTCATATTTGGCGGACTGGTGATGCTTACTTATGGTATTATTTCTTTTGCTAAAATCCGTAAAGAGTCTAAAAAAAGCATTGATGAAATTGATCCTAACGAGTTGGCTAAAACCAATTATTTTTCTTTATTTATTAAAGGTTTTTTTTTAAATTTTATTAATATAGGAGTATTAGGATTTTGGTTAGCAATCCTTATTACTATTGGCCCACAATTACAATTGAATGCTACTCGAATGCTGACTTTCTTCACAACATTAATCCTTAGTTATTTTGTTACAGATATCTTTAAAATACTTTTAGCTAAACAATTACGTAATCAACTTAATCCTAAAAACATCTTACTTATTAAGAAATTTATCAGCATTGTTTTAATCATTTGTGGTCTGTTTTTACTCTCTCAAGCGTGGTTTCCTAAAGAGCAAAAAATGGTAAACAAAGCCTTTGAAAAGTTAGAAAAAAAATAACCATAAAAAAACCTTCAAGGAAACTTGGAGGTTTTAGAGGTATAGTCCGGGTTCGAACATAACTTTAATTAATTTTTCTTAAAAATTAACCATAAAAAAAAGCTCTCTAAAAAAGAGAGCTTAATTAAGAGGCATCGTCCGGGTTCGAACCGGAGTAGTCGGTTTTGCAGACCGGTGCCTAGCCGCTCGGCCACGATGCCCGTTGGTGGGCAAATATACTAAAAAAGTTAAAAGGCAAAAGGCAAAAGCTAAAAAGTTTTCTTATCGTAATTCTTTTAATTTCTGTATTCTTCCATTTCAATCGTAACAGCTTCAACGTCACCTCCAATTGGTGGATTTAGTTTAGAAACAGCTAAAAGAATTCTAGAAACCGACGGAATTTCTCTAAATATTCTAGTAATTATTCTATGTGCTACATGTTCCAATAATTTTGATCTTATAGCCATTTCTTCTTCTACGATTTGGTTTAAATGCACATAATCAACGGTATCTTTTAAATCATCACTCATAGAAGATTTCCTTAAATCAGTTTTGATTTCAAGGTCAACACGATAATCAGAACCAATACGAGCTTCCTCTTCCAAACAACCATGAAAAGAAAAAGTCCTAATATTTTGTAATTTAATTGTTCCCATTATAGTTGTGTTCAGTGTTCAGTATTAAGTATTCGGTTTATGATATAATAAATAAAATAGGTTCTATTGTCTATTCATCTATTATCTCTCATCTAAATTTTTATCTTTGCTAAAATTACAAAAATAATGTCAACAGAAGAGAAGTCCCTTAATTTCATTGAACAAATTATAGAGGAAGATTTAAAAAATGGTTTGTCTAATGACAAATTACGTTTTCGTTTTCCACCAGAACCTAACGGGTATTTGCACGTGGGACATGCTAGCGCTATTTGTTTAAATTTTGGTTTAGGAATTGATTATCAAGCACCAGTTAACCTCCGTTTTGATGATACTAATCCAGCTAAAGAGGAACAAGAATATGTTGATGCCATCAAAAGAGATATTGAATGGTTAGGATTTAAATGGGCAAACGAATGTTACGCTTCCGATTATTTCCAACAATTATATGACTGGGCAGTTGAATTTGTAAAAAAAGGAAAAGCCTATGTTGACAGTCAATCTTCTGAAGACATGGCCAAACAAAAAGGAACACCTACTCAAGTAGGTACCAATTCTCCATTTAGAGACCGTTCAGTAGAAGAGAATTTAGACTTATTAGAACGCATGAAAAATGGTGAATTTCCAAACGGAACTCATATTCTTCGTGCCAAGATTGATATGGCGCATACCAATATGTTGATGCGTGATCCTATCATGTACCGTATATTACATTCTCATCACCACAGAACTGGTGACAAATGGTGTATTTATCCAATGTATGATTGGGCTCATGGCGAAAGTGATTATTTGGAACAAATTTCCCATTCATTTTGTACGCTAGAATTCTTGCCTCACCGCGAATTATACGATTGGTTTTTAGATCAGGTTTATGATGAGACTAAAGTACGTCCGAAACAAAGAGAATTTGCCCGTAGAAATCTTTCTCACACTGTAGTATCCAAAAGAAAACTATTGCAATTAGTAGAAGAAAAGCATGTGACTGGTTGGGATGACCCTCGAATGAGTACGATTTCAGGAATGAGAAGACGCGGTTATCCGCCGATGGCCATTCGTAATTTTGCTAATACTATTGGTATTGCAAAACGTACTAACTTGATTGATGTTTCATTACTATAGTTTTGTGTTCGTGAAGAATTGAACAAAACAACTCATCGCGTGATGGCAGTTCTAAATCCGGTGAAGTTGGTGATTACCAATTATCCTGAAGGAAATGAAGAATGGTTAGAAGCAGAAAACAATCCTGAAGAAGAAGTGATGACGTATAGAAAAGTCCCTTTTTCTAAACAATTATATATCGAAAGAGAAGATTTTCAAGAAGAAGCCAATAAGAAATTTTTCCGCTTGACTTTAGGAACAGAAGTGCGGTTAAAAAACGCTTATATCATTAAAGGAGAAAGTGTTGTAAAAGATGTTGATGGGAATATTACCGAAATACATTGTACATATGACACCAATTCCCGAAGCGGAAGCGGTACAGAAGCTTCTCAACGAAAAGTAAAAGGAACCATTCATTGGGTTTCAATAAACCATGCGATTGAAGCAGAAGTTAGGATTTACGACCGTTTATTTTCACATGAAAGTCCGGATGGTAATAAAGAAATTGACTTTAAAGAATTCATCAATCCGAATTCCTTGGAAGTGATTACTGGTTATGTAGAACCAAGTTTGCAAACCGCTAAAAATTTAGATCAGTTTCAATTCCAACGCTTAGGTTATTTTTGTGTCGATAAAGATTCTTCCGCTCAAAAATTGGTTTTTAATAAAACAGTTGGCTTAAGAGATACTTGGGCAAAAGTGGAAGCAAAAGAATAATCCATAAAATAGATTTTATTAATATAAAGCCTGCTTTTTAGTGGGCTTTTTCTATTATATATTTTACTTATCAAAATTATAAAAGGTATTTTTTAAAGTTATTAAAATAGACTTCCATATATTGTTTCTCTTCAGTTTTTAAAAAATTGTCGAGACAAATTACCCTGTTGTTATTGAATTGCTTTTATAAAGCTTTAAAATAAGTTTTCATGTTTTAATAGCGATTTAACGCATAAGGCAGTTATTTTTTTCGTAATTTTATTAAAATTAAATTTTTTGAAATTATGGCTACACGAAATAATGGTCTCATTGCACTTTTAGCAGGAGCTGCAGTTGGATTAGGATTGGGAATTTTATTTGCTCCTGATAAAGGGTCAAAAACAAGAGAAAAAATTAAAGATGGTTTTGATGATTTGAAAGATGAAGTGAAAACCAAATTCAATGAGATGGAAGAAGAAGCCAAAGAAAAAGTCAGCAAATCAAAAGATGAATTAAAAGAAACTGTTGACGAACTAATTTCCAAATCAAGCTATAAAGCTGAAGAGGCTATTTCATTTTTAGAAGAGAAATTAGCCGAGCTTAAAAGCCAAAATGCCAAATTACAGAAATAATGGCACTTGAAGAAATCAAAGACAATTTAGAAGACATTCAAGAAAATACCAAAGCATATATAGAAACAAGCATAGCTTACTATAAACTTTGGGGTTTCAAAGTGGCTATGAAATCAACCACATTGGCACTAAAGTTTTTCCTAATTGCCGTTTGTTTGGTTATTGTATTATTGTTTGTTTCTGTGGCTGGTTCGCTTGCATTGGGACAATTATTTCATAGTTATCCGTTAGGCTTTTTGTGTGTGGCAGGTGTTTACTTGATTTTGGCTTTGCTTTTGTTTTTAGTAAAAGACAAAATAGTAGAAGGACCAATCTTAGAGAAATTCTCCGAAATATTTTTTAACGACTGATTATGGAACCTAAAAAATATTCCTCTTACGCTGAGATTGAACGCGATTTAGAAATTCTGAAAATAGAGAAAGAAATTCAGTATCAAAAGATTCTGCTTAGTGTAGAAAAAACTAAAGAAAGCATCATGCCTTCTAAATCCATTTCTTTTGTGGCCGATATATATGAAAAAGTATTCTCGGGTACTTACGGAACGATTTTAAAGATTTTAATCCCTTATGTAATTAATTGGTTTATAAACAGAAAAAGAGGCGATTAAGCCTCTTTTTTATTAATTACATGTATTTTATTTTGCTGGTTCTTCCGGATTGGATGTATCGGATGGATTGTAGTCTAAAGACGTTGTGTTTTTAGATTTTTTTTCTCTTTTAGGTTGTCTTTTCATTTCTTCCCCAATGATACTTGAAGCAGTAAAACTAGTTACCATGTTGTTCAACATATCGCTGGCGGCTTGAGGAGAATTAGGCAACAAAATTAAGTTTGAGTTGGTATCAGCACCAATCGCTTGTAAGGTGTCATAGTGTTGTGTAATTACAATCAAAGCTGACGCTTCTTGTGAATTGATACCCACATTGTTCAATACTTCCACACTTTCTACTAATCCGCGAGCAATTTCACGTCTTTGATCTGCAATACCTTGACCTTGTAATTTTTTGCTTTCGGCTTCTGCTTTGGCTTTGGCCACAATTCTGATTCTTTGTGCTTCAGATTCGAAAGTTGCAGCAGTTTTTTCTCTGTCGGCAGCATTGATACGGTTCATCGCATTTTTAACCTGAATATCGGGATCAATATCGGTCACCAAAGTATTGATGATATCATAACCATAGGTCATCATGGCTTCGTTTAATTCGCGCTTAACCCCAATAGCAATGTCATCTTTTCTTTCAAAAACGTCATCCAAAATCAACTTTGGCACTTCAGCACGCACTACATCAAAAACATATGCGGTGATTTGATCATGTGGATATTCCAATTTGTAAAAGGCTTCATAAACTTTGTCCTGAATCACATTAAACTGCACAGAAACTTTCATTTTAATAAAGACGTTGTCCTTAGTTTTGGTTTCAATGATAACATCCAATTGCTGAATTCTCAAATTCACACGACCAGCAATCCTGTCAATAATAGGAAGTTTTAATTGCAGACCTGAACTTCGGATACTAGTAAATTTTCCAAAACGTTCAATAACTACGGCACTTTGTTGTTTTACGGTAAAAAAGGAAGAAAAAAGAATAACAACACCAATAAATAATAAGATTAAAAGAAATGGCATGATTTTTAAATTAAATTGTTAATACGGTGTTTATACGAAATATATGTATGTTTGTTACAAATTATAAGTTACCACTTTATGAATAAAAAAATAATGTTCTTTTTGTTGTTGTCATCAACATTTGGATTTGCACAATACGGTTACAGAGATTCCAACATGGTGGGAATCACTTTAGGATTAAATCAATTTACTTTAAACTCGTCAGATATTGAGACAAAACCAGGAACAGGTTGGAATGTAGGGCTTTCAATGCGTGGAAATTTCTATAACGATTGGGATGCCATTTATGGTATCCAATTCAGTGAATACAATTATAAAGTGGTTACCAAAAAAGGAGGCATATCAGGCGATAGAGATGTCAATTATAAATTACCGTGTGCCAATATTACTTTTCAGTTTAGTTATAAATTCATTGAAAATCATTTGAGTGTTGAATTGGGACCAATGGTTCAGATAAATGGTAACGCTCAAATTGATAAAAATGAAGAAACCAATATTGTAAAAGGAACAGCTTTAACCGCAAAAGATTTCACTAAAATGAGTAATGTGGGAGTTTATCCTGTTATTGGAATAACTGCAGGAGTCCGAAATGCCAGACTGAACCTGACTTATCAGTATGGTTTTATGAATATGCTTAATAAAGTAGAGGGAAGCTTCAAAGGCAACGCTTCTATTATTAACGGGAATGTGATTTTCTATTTTTAGTAAAATCTTGTTTTTAAGTTTTTTTGTATTTAAAGCGATAAGTTTACCATCATATAATTATAAACTGCTATAAAACATCAGAAAATTTTTTAGTTTGAAAGTTCCGACTATATTTGTCGCAACTCTAACTTAAAAAATTTCTTTATGAGAAAAAAATTGACGTTGTTTTTAATTATTTTAATTAATGCAGCTATTTTCACCAGTTGTGAAAACAAAGAACCGATTCATTGTGTTCTTAACCAAACTACAATAAGCAGTAATTCTCCAGCTTTTACAGGTGATGAAATACAACTTTCTACTCTAACATATTCGAGTACTGGCACAGTAATTTATGAATGGAACGGACCGAATGGATTTCAATCTTTCCAACAAAATCCAGTTATACCCAATGCCACAACGGCAATGGCAGGTGATTATACTTTGAAAGTAAAAATAGGAATCTGCGAAACAGAAGAATTAAAAACTACAGTAGAAGTGATTCCTAATACGGTTACTTGTACACAAACTAATAATACTGCCACGATTACTAATGGTAGTTATCCAAACGCTAATTTTTATAGCTTTAATTCTTATCAAGTTGTCAATAATGAATACCTATTGAGTGGTGGTGACTTACGATGGAGCATTAGAGCCTATTTTTTAGCAGATACATCCCCAATTACTGGAACCTATAGTATTGTGGGTTCGTCAACTACGTTAACGTCAACTACAGTTCGGGTAGAAGCAACCTATACAACTCTTTCAGGAAGTACTTTTGAATATATAGCAAAACCAGGAGATGTTTCGGTTTCTTATGTTAATGGTTTTGCGGTGGTTAAATTCTGCGATGTACCATTTTCATCAACTACATCAACCAGCACTCAGTTTAATTGTTCTGCAAAATATACTCAAGACTAAGATCATGAAAAATAGTTTCATTTTCAGTTTTTTGTTTTTTAGCTTGGTTTCATTTGCCCAAAACAATTATTTAATTGACAAGAAAGGAAATAAAATCATCATTAGAGACGATGTAGGAGAAGTGATTCTTATAGACAAAAGAATATCATATACTCTAGTAGGTAAGTCTTGGGAGAAATACATCAAATTTGATGATTTAGATTATGCGGCAATAGGGCCAACTATCTTAAAGTCATTCAAACTAAAAGGTAAAAAAAGCTCTGATGTCTACTATATATACGCCTCTAAAGAAGATAAAAGTTTAATAGGTATTGCCGTTACAGTTACTACAACTTACGGTAATATGTCTAGCTCAAAAACTTTTTACAAAATGTATGTTGTTGACAACGACAACAACATACTTGATGAAGTAGATTTTAATTCTTCTACTAGAAAATCAGAATCAGAGGAAAGAGCATTGCTTGCTCCAATGATTAGAAAACATTTTTCAGATTGCCCTCAGGTAATCCAACGTTTAAGTCAATATGATTTAGACACAGATAAAAACACATCCATTATGGGTTTTTTCTTTAACCCAGCATACATAAACTGTAAATAATATAAAAAAATGAACAATAAAATAATTGTATTAATAACTGCCTTTTTATTAAGTTTCAGCATCTATAGTCAGGCCCCAAGAGGGTTTTATGCTAAAGCTTTAGTAAATAATACCTCTTTTAAATCAAAAGACATGTTAGCCGATGCTGCTATCGGATACGGAGTTGGAATTAACTTTAACTTTGGTTATCATGAAACATATAATTATCAAATAGAAGTGATGTACAACAAAAATTCAATGAATTTCAAAAGTGTTGATCAAAGCTACGCTGCTGTCTATGATTCGAAATATAATTATACCGCATTGCAAACAGGATTTTATTTGAATTACTATGTATTAAAGCCAGATGAAGATGCGTTTTTCATTGGGCCACAAGTTGGAGGTTCTCTTACGTTTGGAGGTTCTTTTTCACCAGCAAAAGATGCAGGATCTAATGGAGAATATTATTTACCATATCTTATAGATCAAAATAGCTTTACTAATGATACACCAAAAATGCTTGTTAATGT
>CANJDA010000086.1 GCA_947472705.1 Flavobacteriaceae bacterium | reverse complement strand
TGATAGTTCCGATAGAGAGTTTGTTGACACTCATTTCTGGTTTGCGAATGTTTGTTGCGGTTTTTTCGGTATTGATAACGACTTCTTCTAAGACTTCTCCAGTTTCACTTAGATTAAAATTCTTCTTGATATCTTTTTCTAAAGAAATAGTTTCATCGATAGTTTCATAACCTAAATAACTGATTTGGATTTTGTAAGTTCCTTTGGGAAGTGTGATTGAAAAAAATCCGTACTCATTGGTGGTAATACCGGTTTTAGTTTCTGGGATGAAAATGTTAACTCCAATAAGTGTTTCGTAGGTTTTTGAATCCGAAATAGTGCCACTCAGAGTGTATTTTTGTTTTGTGGATTTGTTATATTTTTTTTCTTGCGAAAAGGAGATGGTTGTTACTAAAAACAGTAACAACAGCATGATTTTTTGTAGCATGTGATTGATGATTTTGTTTCAATTGTGCGTTTGACGAATAATGGAATGAATTGTTACCAATGATTTGTTAAGCTTTGGTTAATTAAAAAGTTTTCATAGCAACATTTTAAATACTTTTGCAAAGTCAATAGTTACAAATAATGAGAGGATATAACGTTTTATTCTTACTTTTATTGTGTTCGTTAAAAGGATTCTCACAATTTGAAACCCCTAAACGAACGGTGAACATAGCTCCTGTAAGTAATAGTTCGGGAACAATATCGCCTACTTCTTCTAGAGCTATAACGTATCCAAGTATTTTTGATAAGAAAGATAAATTGCTTACTTCTGTTTCGTTGCTTAATAAAAAACCAGAAGAAGAAAAAAGCGTGATGGATAAAGAGCAATTTGAAAACCAATCTAAAAATTACACCGAAAACTTAAACAGAAAAAGTAATGACGGTGTTATACTCGAAAAATATAAAAGCGATACTTTCTTAGGTGAATTCAAAGTAGGGACCAAAATCATAAAAATAGCTTGCAGAGATCACGAGGCTCCAGACGGTGATGTGGTTAGAATTTGGTTAAATGATAAAGTGGCGGTTGATGCTATTTTGTTGGATGTTGAGTTTAGAGAAGTATTTTTGGAACTAAAGGAAGGAATTAATAAAATTGAAGTTGAAGCTCTTAATCAAGGAGAATCTGGTCCTAACACGGCACAATTTCTTATTTATGATGAAAAGGGAAGTTTAGTAACTACAAATAAATGGAATCTTACCACCGGAGTGAAAGCCAAGCTGATTATACTAAAACAAGATATGCTGCTTAAAGAGCAATAAAAAAGCGACCATTTGGTCGCTTTTTTATTTATATACTTAAATATTTATGCAAGTTTTTTATCCAAATTAGTTTTTAAAGCTTGGAGAAAATCTTCTGTTGAAAGATAATCTGCATCTGTTAAACCTTCTGGTTTTACTAACATGGCTAAGTCCTTAGTCATTTTTCCACTTTCTACAGTTTCGATACAAACTGTTTCCAATGCCAAACAGAAATCAACTAATTCCTGATTGTTATCTAATTTTCCTCGGTGTTCTAATCCGCGTGTCCAAGCAAAAATTGAAGCTATTGGGTTGGTAGATGTTTTTCTTCCTTTTTGGTGTTCTCTGTAGTGACGAGTCACAGTACCGTGAGCGGCTTCGGCTTCAACCGTTTTTCCGTCTGGAGTTACCAATACTGACGTCATCAATCCTAGTGAACCAAATCCTTGAGCCACAGTATCCGATTGAACATCGCCGTCATAGTTTTTACATGCCCATACAAATCCTCCATTCCATTTCATGCATGAAGCAACCATGTCATCAATTAATCGGTGTTCATAAGTAATTCCGATAGCATCAAAATCGGCTTTGTAATGCTGCTGGTATACTTCTTCAAAGATATCTTTGAAACGTCCATCATAAGCTTTTAAGATAGTGTTTTTAGTAGAAAGGTATAAAGGCCATTTTTTGGTTAATGCCATTTGGAATGATGAATGTGCAAAACCATAAATGCTTTCATCGGTATTATACATTGATAGTGCAACACCATCACCTTTGAAATCATAAACGTTCCAAGAAGTTGTTTCGCCAGCTTCATTGGTAAACGACATGGTTAAAGTTCCTTTTCCTTTGATAACTTTATCGGTTGCTTTGTATTGGTCACCAAAAGCATGACGGCCAATAACAATTGGTTTAGTCCAACCTTGAACGTAACGTGGTACATTTTTCATTATGATTGGTTCGCGGAAAACGGTTCCTCCAACAATATTACGGATGGTTCCATTAGGAGATTTCCACATTTCAGAAAGGTTGAATTCTTTTACTCTTTCTTCATCTGGAGTTATTGTTGCACATTTGATACCAACATTATATTGTTTGATTGCATCAGCACAGTCTATAGTGATTTGATCTTTGGTGGCTTCACGACTTTCAATTCCCAAATCATAGTATTTAATATCAATATCTAAATAAGGAAGAATTAATTGTTCTTTAATGAAGCTCCAAATAATTCGTGTCATTTCATCGCCATCGATTTCTACCACCGGATTAGCTACTTTAATTTTTGCCATATTATTTAGGTCGTTGTTTTGTTTTACAAAAAATTAGCGACGACAAATATAAATAATAAGAGAGAAAATTGATTTATATCACAAACGAAATCGATTGATTTATGAAATTGTTATTTTTAAATATAAAAAATAGCTATATCACAATTATACCAATTCAAATTTGACTATTCTCTAATAATACTTCCGAAAATTTATGGAGATGTTTTTTACTGTTATTTTTTTTGATATTAATTCGGAAATAATTGGTTAATCTTATATAGAATTATATATTTGCACGTTTCTAAAAAAAATAGAACGGTTGTAAATTCAATGCTTTAGCTTCTACTGTTTTGAATTTCAATGTTTTCGTTTTTTGTTTAGAACAGATTGAAAACAAAAATTAATTAATTTTTAGTAATAATGCAGAATAAAGGACTAGTTAAATTTTTCGCAATTCTATTTGCTTTGGTAAGTATCTACCAACTTTCTTTCACATTTGTAGCCAACAAAGTAAAAGACGACGCCAAAGCTTTCGCAAAGGGAAATCCACAAAAAGAGGTAAAATATCTTGACTCGATTGGTAAAGAGAAAGTCTTTCTTGACTTCTTTACGTATAACGAAGTAAAAGACAAACAAATCAATAAGGGTCTTGACCTTGAAGGAGGAATCAATGTAATTCTTCAAATTTCGGTTAAAGATGTATTGGTACAATTATCAAACAACTCAAAAAACCCTGTTTTCAATAAGGCATTGGAAGATGCTAAAAAGAATCAGAGAGGAAATCAATCGTATTTAGATGCTTTCTTTGAAGCATTTGATGCCAATAAAGGAACGACTAAATTAGCTTCTCCTGATATTTTTGCAAACAGAAACCTTCAAGGTGTTGTCGATTTCAACATGACTGACGACCAAGTTAAAAAAGTATTGGCTAAAAAAGTAGACGAATCAGTTGAATCGGCTTTCGGAGTATTAAGAAGTCGTATTGATAAATTTGGTGTAACCCAACCAAACATTGCAAAATTAGGACAAACAGGTAGAATCTTAATTGAATTGCCGGGTGCTAAAGATGTAGATCGTATCAAAAAATTAGTTTCAAGTAAAGCAGAATTAGAGTTCTGGGAAACTTATAAAGCAGAAGAAATGATGGGCTTTTTACAGTCTGCCAACGAAGCTTTGAAAGCTACGGTTAAGAATGATGTAAAAGCAGAATCAGCTAAACCAGGAGATTCTATCAATAAATTATTGACTGATAAAGACAAAGATTCTACAGCTGCCAAAAAAGGGAACAATCCATTATTTGATAAATTTATATCACAAGGTGGTGGACCAGTTTTAGCAATAGCTTCTCCAAAAGATACAACAACTATCAATGGTTATTTAAAAAGAACAGAAATCCGTTCTTTATTACCAGCTGACAAACGATATGCAAAATTTACTTGGGGTAAGCCAGATGTAAAAGTTGATGAAAAAACCAAAAAAGAAACGGAAACGGTTGAATTATATGCTTTAAAAGGTAACAGAGATAATTTAGCTCCAATGAGTGGAGGTGTAATAGTTGATGCTAGAGATTCTTTTGACCAAATGGGTAAACCATCGGTTACTATGCAAATGAATGGTGCCGGTGCCAAAACTTGGGAAGAATTAACAGGAAGAGCTTATACTCAAAAAAGTTATATTGCTATTGCATTAGATGATGTGGTATATTCTGCGCCAGGAGTTTCTTCTGGACCAATTTCTGGTGGAAGATCTGAAATTTCAGGAAACTTTGAAGTATCGGAAACCAAAGATTTAGCAAACGTATTAAGAGCCGGTAAATTACCTGCTCAAGCTGAAATTATTCAATCAGAAGTTGTAGGACCATCACTTGGAGAAATTGCTATCCATGCTGGTTTGATTTCTTCTATCGTTGGATTTTTATTAGTATGTTTCTGGATGGTATTCTATTATGGAAGAGCTGGATGGTATGCTAATGCAGCTTTATTATTGAACTTACTTTTCTTATTTGGAGTAATGGCAAGTTTTGGTTTTGTATTAACATTACCAGGTATTGCAGGTATCGTATTAACATTAGGTACCGCAGTAGATGCCAACATCATTATTTATGAAAGAGCCAAGGAGGAATTGAGGGATGGTAAGTCACTTGGAGATGCTGTTATAACCTCTTACGGTTGGAAAGGTGCTATGCGTTCAATTATTGATGCTAACGTTACTCACGTACTAACTGGAACCATCTTATTTGTATTTGGTACTGGATTAATTCAAGGTTTTGCTTTGACACTTTTAATCGGTATTTTCACTTCATTATTTACTTCTATTTTTATTGCAAGAATCTTTATTGATAGAGATATTGCTAACAATAGAAATTTAACTTTCACTACTAACTTAACTAAAAACTGGTTTACAGGTTTCCATTTCGATTTCGTTGGAATTAAAAAATGGTCTTACCTGTTCTCTTCTGCAGTGGTAGTAGTAAGTTGTGTATCTTTTTATTTTAATGGTTTAGATCAAGGGGTTGACTTTGTTGGAGGAAGAACTTTCCAAATCAAATTTGAAAAACCAGTTGAGTCTACTAAAGTATCTGAAGAGTTATCTAAAGTTTTCGGAACTACTGTTGAAGCAAAAGTGTTTGGTGAAGATAATCAGTTAAAAATCACAACCAAATACAAAATTAAAGAAGAAGGTGTTGAGGTTGATAAAGATGTAAACGAGAAATTATATGCAGGTCTGAAAAAATACTTCAACGGAAATGTGACCTATGATAAATTCATCAATACTTATGATGGAAAAACAGTAGGAGTATTACAAGCTTCAAAAGTAGGAGCGGCTATCTCTGCCGATATCAAAACGAACTCTTTCTGGGCTGTTATTGGAGCGATGTTAGTGGTTGGTTTATACCTTGTAATCTCTTTCCGTAAATGGCAATATTCTCTTGGAGCTCTTGCTGCAGTTGTTCACGATGTTATCTTTGTATTAGGAGTTTACTCTTTATTATACAAATACATGCCTTTCCACATGGAAATGGATCAGCACTTTATTGCGGCTATCTTAACGGTAATTGGATACTCTATGAATGATACAGTAATTGTATTTGATAGAATTAGAGAGTTCCTTGCTGGTGATAGAAAGGGTCACTTTAAAGATGTAGTAAACGCTTCTATTAATACTACTTTATCAAGAACCTTGAATACTTCGTTAACGATGATTATGGTATTATTAATCATGTTCATCTTCGGTGGAGATTCAATCAAAGGATTTATATTTGCGATGCTAGTAGGTATTATCGTTGGAACTTATTCATCGTTATTCATCGCGACTCCAGTATTGGTTGATACAATGAGTAAAGAAGCAATTGAAGATATTGAAAAAAGACACGGAAACTAATTCATTTCGTTTCTTCATAAATATAAAAAGGGTTGTCAATTTGACAACCTTTTTTGCTTTCTAATGGGTTTCACTCCATCAATTAAAATCAAAAAGTAGTTACAATCCTTAGATAAAAAAATATGCATTATAATCAAAACAATCATAGTGCATATTCATCTTATTGATGCACTATAATCAAAACCTTTACAGTGCTTCTTTTTTTTCTCCATGAATATTGGTGGAGAAATTGTTTTCTAGTATTGATGGAAAGTTTGTCTACTTGTATTAGAATAAAAAATCCTGAAGTTTTGCTTCAGGATAGTATGGTTTTGGTAGGTATTAAGCACTTACTTCTCGCTATTAGTATTTCTAATAATATTTCTTAAAACGGCTTTTTCAGGGTAATTTATAACCTCTAAGGTAATTTCTTTATTCTTTTTGGTTTTACCATAAATGATATATAATTTTCCTCCTCCAATTGGTTTGTTACTTTTGTCAAAATCTACATCTCCATAAGTTAAAGTGTTTTTGACATCTGCTGTATCAACCCAATCTTCACTCAAGCGTCTTGAAGCTTCGGTGTCATAAATGAATGGTTTGTTCCTAATATCATTGAGTACTCTGGCATTTGGAAAATAATTACATCTAGTATCTTTTCCACTAAGCACCACTGCTACAAAAAAGCAGCCCATAACCAAACCTACCAAGTAGTAGGCAAATCGTTGGTAAAACTTCATAGTTGATTAATTTTTTATTTTATACATTTCGACCAAGAGGTCTCGGTTGGCAAAAGTAATCAATGTTCTATGTTCAATAAATTTTAAAAGAAGATTTATTTTAGAAAACAATCAAGTTGATATCATTATCGGGTAAATTGAACCAATCACCAATAGCTTTATTGGTCAAAATACCGTGATAGAGATATACTCCGTTTTTCAATCCTTTATTACAACGAATAGCACTTTCCAATCCACCATCTTCAGCAATTTGTAATAAGTATGGAGTTATTATGTTACTAATAGATAATGAAGCTGTTTTAGAATAACGAGAAGGAATATTTGGAACACAATAATGAACGACATTATTTTTGATAAATGTTGGTGATTCATGTGTGGTCACTTCTGAAGTTTCAAAACAACCCCCAGTATCAATACTAACATCAACAATAACAGCGCCTTTTTTCATGTGCTCTACCATGGTTTCGGTAACTACAACAGGGCAACGGTCTTTCCCGCGCATGGCACCGATGGCAACATCACAACGGCGCAAGGCTTTTAACAAAGATTTTGGTTGAATGGTAGAAGTAAATATTCTTTGGTTCAAATTATTTTGAAGTCGACGTAACTTAGTAATCGAATTATCAAAAACTTTGACATGGGCGCCTAAACCTAAGGCTGTTTTGGCTGCAAATTCACCAACAGTACCGGCTCCTAAAATAACGACATCGGTTGGAGGAACTCCAGTAATGTTTCCTAGTAATAATCCTTTTCCGAATTGATTGTTAATCATTAATTCAGCAGCAATAAGTACAGAAGCTGTTCCTGCAATTTCACTTAAAGACTTTACTGCTGGGTATGAACCATCTTCATCTTTAATATATTCAAAAGCAAGAGCAGTTACTTTTTTCTTTATTAAAGCTTCAAAATAATCTGCTTTTCTGGTCTTTAGTTGAATGGCTGAAATCACAATTGCATTGGAATTTACCATAGCAATTTCCTCCATGGTTAAAGGTTCCACTTTTAAGATAATTGGGCAACCAAAAACTTTTTTAGTGTCTTTGGTTATTGTGGCTCCAGCATCACTAAACTCATTATCAGTATAACTTGAACTTAGACCAGCACCCGACTCAATCATTACTTTGTGCCCATGAGAAGTTAACGAATTAACGGCATCAGGGGTTAAGCAAATACGTCTTTCTTGATAGGAAGTTTCTTTTGGAATACCAATAAATAGTTCGCTTTTGTGACGGTATACTTCTAGTTTTTCCTCTTGGGGTAAAAGTTGTTGCTTAGTAAAAGGGGTAATAGCCATGTTACGCAATTGAATGTTGGCACAAATTACAAAATTTTATCCAATTATGTCAACCTTAAATGTCTTTTACCATCAATGGTTTGTGTCAAATTAATTGTGGAGTGTTCTTCTGGAATAAGATTAGGTATTTTTTCTGCCCATTCAATAAAACACCAATTCCCAGAATATAAATAGTCATCAATGCCCATGTCTAGAGCTTCTGCTTCAGATTTTAATCGATAGACATCAAAGTGGTAGACGAACTGATTATTTGCTGTTTCATATTCATTAACCAATGAAAATGTTGGGCTGCTAGTTGTACTTATGACACCCAATTGTTCACACAATGCTTTAATTAAAGTTGTTTTGCCAACACCCATATTGCCTTGAAAAAGAATTATTTTTTTAGGGTTTTCGGCAATAATTTTTTGGGCAACTTTTTGTATTTCATCAATTGAAAAAATAATTTCCATTGGTAATAATAACTGTTATTTTGGATTAAAAACTAAAAATGGCACAATCATTTCTTCTAGAGAAATACCTCCATGTTGATAAGTATTTCTGTAATAGCTCACATAATGATTGTAATTATTGACATATGCCAAAAATAAATCATTCTTTGCAAATATATAGGAACTACTCATGTTAATCGTAGGCAATCCAACGGATTTAGGATCTTTTACAACATAAACATCTTTGTCCTCATAGGTTAAACTTCTTCCCGTTTTGTAGCGCAGGTTTAAACTAGTGTTTTTATCGCCAATAACTTTGGAAGGATTCTTTACGTTAATCGTTCCGTGATCAGTTGTGATAATTAATTTGAAACCTAACTTTTGCCCTTGTTGTATAATTTCTAAGAGCGGTGAATTTTTAAACCAGCTCAAGGTTAAAGAGCGATAGGCTTTATCATCTGAAGCTAATTCTTTAACTACATCCATTTCAGTTTTGGCGTGTGAAAGCATATCTACAAAATTGTAAACGACAG
>CANJDA010000085.1 GCA_947472705.1 Flavobacteriaceae bacterium | reverse complement strand
TCTGACAGCCGTAGTGCGGAAGTAAAAAAATGGTCAACAGATGTTTTAGTTAAAAACTAATTCAATTTGAAGTATAAAAAAAGTCCCGATTTTATCGGGACTTTTTTTATTGAAATTATTTTTTATTCAATAATTAATTTCTTGGTTAATTTCGAATTGTTATCGGAAGTGATTTCCATCATGTAAACTCCTTTTGCATAAGAAGAAACATCCAAAATTAAGTTGTCAGTTGGATCGGTAGTTATGGTTTTAACTGTTTTTCCAATCATATCATACAGAACCACTTTGGTTATTTTTTCTATACTGATTGTTAAATTTAATTGCACTATTGAATTCGCCGGATTTGGATACAACACTAAACTTTGTGCGTCAAAATTTTCTGTGTTTAACGGAGTTGTAAACTTCACATTAAAGGTATTAGTTACCACAGCTGGATTGGCATCAAAATATATAGAAGCATTGTTTGGCACAATAGTTCCAGGTTGGAAACCAGGTTTTAGTTTTACTTTAAATTCAACATAGCCCATACTTCCAGTAGCGTTAACACTTGATGTTGGTAAAAAGATATTTTTAAAAATCCAAACTAAATGATTACCAACTCTATTCATAACATAGTTATGACTAGCACTTTCCATAAGTACTGTTTCTTCATCTATCATAGTTGTATTAAGAAAATCTTCTACCGTAACATCTATGGCACTTGCTGTGCCATTATTTTGGAAATGTATAGTATAATGGAAGTAATCATCGGGAGCAAATAAATTGAAAGGGATTTTGTCTCCATGAGATTCCATTTTGTTATTCGGATCATAAGAATTGACAACAATTTGAGAATTAGAGCTAGTGTTGTTTACTGAGTTTAAATCATTAGCCATAACCGAAACGCTGGCAGTATCAGTAAGTATGTTGCCTACATTCACTGTTGGGATACCCGGAACTGTCATAGTAACTTCAATAGTTCTTGTTTCATTTGGTAAAAGATTGGTAAAATTATAAGTAAAACCAGAAACATTATTAACTACCCCCGTTTGGCTAACCGTAGTAATCGTTACTGGGCCTGGTTTTGCAAAAGTTAAGGTGCCGCTAGCCGTATCAATACCTAAATTTCTATATACAATCCTATTAACATAACCTAAATTTGGTCTTGGAGAAGATATAGGAACTACAGTAACACTAACATCACTATAGCTTTGGATTATAGTAATTGGGAAATAAAATATTTGGGTTCCACTACCTACAGGAACGTTTATATCATTATAGGCAGTTGTACCTGCACTGAAATAGGAAGTAAAATCAGCTGGCATTTCATAACTAAAATCATAGGTATTAGCTGGATTGCTGTCAAATAATGAATATTGTCCACTAGGCGAATAACCTGTTACAGAGATTCCATCATTATTTTGTTGATAGATGAAATTTCCATTTGGAAATAAAATTTCTCCAGTATCACGCACACCGTTATTGTTTTGATCAATAAAAGCCACTAACAAAAGCTTATCTGGACTTGGAGCGCAAGATACATCGGCTACCCATCCAGCTCTATTTACAGAAGGATCACTTCTAAATCGGATTGTCAAACAGCCATCTGGACTTGATGAAGTGAAAGGACCAGGGATAGTAGTTCCCCAAAAAGCTCCAGGAATTGTTAAAGGGCCAGCAGCGTTTCCTACGGGATTGGTGCTGGCAATTTGTGGAGCGGAAATGGAATTCCCATCATATACATATATACCATCCCAAGTAGCTTCTGTATCAAATGAGTTGAAAACAACCGTTACGATTTCACCTGGTGTTGTTGGACATATAGTATAAGTGTTGTCTGAACTATTTGCATAATTAGCATTTATACCGCCATTGTCAATAAATTGCCCTCCGCAAACAGGAGGTTCTATTAGAGTACAAAAATTATATCCAGTTGACCATTCACTAATGTCATTGGAACCACAATCGGCTCTTACGTAAAAAGTATAGCAAGTTCCTTGCACTAAGCCGGTAAGTACAAATGGATTAGTAGTTGTTGGTGTCCATCCCGTTGTGGATAATGTTGGCGCTGGCGAACCAGAAGGAAGTGCCAAAACTTGCCAAGAAGTTGCAGAACTGTTATTTGTCCAACCTAAAGTAGCACTTGTTGTGGTAATATTTGTAGCAATTAAAGAAGTTGGCCTCGGGCAAGAGAGAGGTGGAGCACAGGCTACATTAGCAATCCATCCTGCATAATTGGTTGCGGTACTACTTCTAAACCGAAAAGTCAAACACCCGTCAATACTAGAAGAAGTAAACGGGCCAGGAATAGTGGTACCCCAATATCCTCCAGCTAAGCCTCCAGGGACAGTTCCAGCCAAATTGCCACTAGCTATTTGAGGAGCATTTATAGAATTTCCATCAAAAACATATAATGCGTCTGATGATGTTTGTGTAATATAGGAACTAAAAGTAACCGTTACGACATTTCCTGCACTATCAGGGCAAATGGTAGTTATACTATCCGAATTATCAGGGTAATTAGCATTTGGCCCTCCTGGATCTGTAAAATTACCACCACAAATTGGAGGAGCAATGGAAGTTGTAAACGATATTGGACCAGCCCATTGACTATTATCGGAAGCAGAACAATTTGAACGTACATAAACATTATAGCATGTAAGTGATGTCAGCCCTGTTATTGGATAAGGATTCGTTGAGGTTAAAGTTCCGACAGTGTTGATTGTTGGCACGGGTGAACCACAAGGTAAGACAACTACTTCCCATGATGTGGCACTATTGTTTTCTGTCCATCCTAAAGTTGCAGCTGCCGCTGTTATATTGGCTATATACATGGCAGTTGGTTTTAAGCAAGTTGGTGGGGGTGCACAGGTTACATTGGAAATCCATCCAGCTCTGCTTACTGAGGGGTCACTTCTGAATCGGAAAGTCAAACTCCCATCAGCACTAGTTGATGTAAAAGGCCCTGGAATAGTGGTTCCCCAAAAGGCTCCAGGAGTGGATAATGGCCCAGCAGTATTTCCTACAGGGTTTGAGCTTGCTATTTGTGGAGCACTGATAGAATTTCCATCATATACATATATACCATCCCAAGTGGCTTCTAAATCAAAAGCAGTGAAAGTTACTGTTACTACATCACCCACGTTGGTTGGATATATAGTCACAGTATAATCAGAGCTATTAGCATAATTAGCGTTAGGTCCAGCTGGGTCGGTAAAGGTGTCACCGCATATTATATTTTGAGAAAAACTGCTATAAATAGAAAGAAAAAAAACAGCAATAATGCTGAAAAGTAGTTTTGTTTTCATGTTGGTTTGATTAATTGACATCCAAATATAATTGATTTTTAGTATATTAAATAAAAAAGCCTCAAATTATTTGAGGCTTTTTTAAATGAATTTTACAACTTATTGTACAATTAGCTTCTTAATTAATTTCAAATTATGTTCGGAAGTTATTTCTACTAAGTAAACACCTTTTGAAAGATTGCTAACATCAAGGCTTACTTGATTTGTAGATAGGTTTGTTATTTTATTTATAGTTTTACCCAAAACATCATATATAGTAATACTTTCCAAAGTTTCGGTAGTGTTTTGCAGATTAATTTGAACTAAATTATGAGCAGGGTTAGGATATATTAGGATATTATTATCCGTAAACGATGCATTAGAAAGTGATGCTACAAATTCAGTATTAAACGTATTGGTTACAATCGCTGGATTCGAATCAAAATAAATAGAAGCGGCATTTGGTATAATATCACCAACAGCAAAACCTGGTTTCAATTTTATTTTAAAGGTAATATACCCTTTGCTTAATTCATCGTTTTGAAGGATTCCAACTAAATTGATATAATTAAATTTCCAAACCAAATGATTGTTTACTCGTTCTAAAATATAATCATGACTAGTGCTTATCATTCTTAATGATGTTTCGTCAAGTCTTGAATCTAATACATCTTCAACTCTGATATTAATAGCATTAGCCGTTCCTGTATTTTGAAAACGAATGGTGTAATATAAATAATCATCAGCGGTAAATTGATTGAATTGAATTTTTCCACCATGTGCTTCCATAACATCATTCGGGTCATAAGAAGCAACAACCACTTGAGCATTTGAAAAAGTATTATTTGACATGTTAATGTCATTTGCTGGAGCAGAAACGGAAGCGCTATCAGTTAATAAATCGCCAAGATTTACAGTTGGAACATCAGGAACACTCATAGTAACATAAAGACTTCTTGTTTCATAGGGTGCTAAATTGCTAAAAGTATAAGTAAAACCATCAGCTGTATTTACTGCACTAGCTTGATCTATAGAAGTAATTGTTGTCAACGGACTTTTTACAAAGTTTATAGTTCCAGAGGTAGTAGCAACACCTTGGTTTCGGTATACAATTCTGTTAGTATAAGTAAAACCAGGTCTTGGTTGGTTTACAGGAACAATTGAAACAGTAACATCATTAAATCCTTGTGTTAAAGTTACTGGGAAATACAATACTTGATTCGGATTTAAAGCTATGTTTATATCATTATAAGTTACAGGAGCAGCAGTATAGTATGCGCTAAACTCTGAATTTACACTATAACTAAAATCATAGGTATTTGATGTTGAGTCATAAATAGTATAGGTTCCAAATGGAGAAGTAATATTGGTAGTTGGGTCAACATTGTTTTGTTGGGTTACAAACGAACCATAAGTAAAATTCACCTCGTTATTATCTTTAACGCCATTATTGTTTTCGTCAACAAATGCTACCAATTGAACTTTATCATTACATTCAGGTGGCCCTGATGTAAAACTTCCAGCTTCTATAAATACAGAAGAATCATAAATACTATCTCCTCTATCCGCTATAACTAATTTAATATGGTAGTTGTGGTTGGGGAGTATAGCAGACGATGCTGTCATTACCGCAGTTTGTCCGTTATAATTGGTGGCCGAATTATAAATGTTATTGCCCAAATTGTATTGAGCAAAATAACCTATATTTTCAGAACTACATCCTGTATTATTGGCGCCGTCTCTAATAGTAACTACTGAAACAGGTGTTGTAGTCCCAGGAACAACAGCTAAATTTGTGGTTATGCCCGTTTCTAAATCGGTTAATAAAAAGGCAAAAGCATCGGAGTAATTACATTGATAAGTTCCATATTCTTCTGAAGCAAATAAGAAATTGAAACTCATAAATTCATTTAAACTACTAAAATCAAATTCTAATTTGGTAGCATTATAAGAGTCCATTGGTTGTCCTGTTCCAGCTAAAACGATTGCTTCTAGTTCAGGATCACCTATCCAGTTATTTACTCCTTCACCAATGTTTGAAATATTAGGGCCAGGGGCACTTAAAGCATTTCCTGAAGATAAAATTATCCCTGATGATAAAGGAAAAGTTGGGTTCACATTAGAGAAATACCCAATTCCATTTACAGAACCGAAATTAGTTCCGGTTACAGAAGTTACATTGGATATGGTGATACAAGGATTGTTTACTAATACATTGTTGATTAATTGTTCAGCATTATAGTCGGTTGTATTGGTTATTATAGGTGCCCCATTACTAGTTGTAGTAAACGAAACTGGAGTTGCCCATTCAGTGGTATAACTTGGAGAACAAATGGCTCTTGCATAAACATCATAAGAAGACGTTGCATTTAAACCTGTAATGGTGTAGGGAGAACTAGTCACTATAGTTCCAGTGGCACTCGCTAATGGCGCTGGTGAACCAGAAGGTAAAACGAGCAATTCATATTGGGTACTTCCACCTATACCAAACCAATTAAAAACGGCACTATAAGCTGATACATTGGTAACTGTAATTGTAGGAGATACACAATCAGGGATTATAAAGGTATAGGCATTTGACCAGTTGCTATTATCTGTTGAGGAACAAACCGCTCTTACAAAAAAAGTATACATACTTTCTGTTAAATTAGTAAATTCAAACGGATTTGAACCGGTAAGTGTTCCTGTTGTAGAATTTGTAGGTGTACCAGAATTTGCTGGTAAAGCTAATACTTCCCATTGTGATGCAGTTCCATTTTCTGTCCAACCAAGACTTACATTTGTTGGAGAAATATAATTAACTACTAAGTTAGAGGGTCTTGGACAGGTTATAGCAGTTTCACAACTAACTTCTGCTATCCATCCTAGGCTATTAACGGAAGGATCACTTCTAAATCTAAAAGTCAAACAGCCATCGGCACTAGTTGAGGTAAATGGTCCTGGAATAGTAGTACCCCAAAAACCACCTGCCAAACCATCAGGAACATTTCCTGCAGGATTTGTACTAGCAATTTGTGTTGCGTTGATAGAGTTTCCATCAAAAACATATAATGCATCCCAATTGGCTTCAGTATTAAATGAAGTAAAAGTTACGGTTACATGATCACCAGGATTTGTCGGACAAATGGTAAAAGTATAATCTGAATTGCTAGGATAATTTCCATCTGGACCTTGAGGATTAGTAAAGGTATCACCACAGGTTATTGTTTGTGAAGATGTGCTAAAAATAGACAGAAAGAAAACAGCCAAAAGGCTGAATAGTAGTTTTGTTTTCATGTTGGTTTGATTAATTGACGACCAAATATAATTGATTTAGAACAAACTACAATAGAATTATAAGAATTATTCTAGTACTGATTGAGCCACTATAAACCCACTAGTCCAAGCGTTTTGAAAATTGAATCCACCCGTTATCGCATCGATGTTTACAATTTCTCCAGCAAAAAATAGGTTTTCATGAAGTTTACTCTCCATGGTTTTGAAATTAATTTCTTTTAAGTCGATACCACCAGCGGTCACAAATTCTTCCTTGAAAGTACTCTTGCCATTCACTTGAAACTGACCATTTGTAAGTTGATTGGCCAATTGGGTCAATTGTATTTTAGTTAAATCAGCCCATTTGGTTTCAGTTTCTATAGAGGAAGCCAAAACCAAACTTTCCCAAAGGCGGTTAGGAAAATCAAAGGGGGATTTCTTGCTCACCGCTTTCTTAGCGTGTTCTTGTTTTAACTCTTTGAGGGTATCCATCGCTTCTTCAAAAGAGGTATCGTGTAGCCAATTGACTTCCAATGTAAATTGGTAATTTTTATCAAATAATTCTCGGGCTCCCCATGCCGAAAGGCGCAAAATTCCGGGGCCGCTCATGCCCCAATGGGTGATTAATAAAGGACCAGCTGCTTCCAACTTACTGCCTTTTACTTTTACTTTGGCAAAAGCCGAAACACCCATCAAGTCTTTAATTCGGATGTCTTTTATGTTAAACGTAAAAAGGGAAGGCACCGGAGGAACAATAGTATGCCCAAGGTTATGAAGCAACTCCCAAATTTTAGGGTTACTTCCTGTGGTCATAATCAGCTTTTGGCAAGAAAAAGTGTCGTGATTCGTTTCTACTTTCCAATAGTCATCGCCTTTATAAAGCGATTGCACACTTTGACCTGTCAAGATTTGTATTTTTAGTTTTTGGGTCAAGCCCAAAAAGCAATCGATGATGGTTTGTGAGCTATCGGTGGTGGGAAACATTCTGCCGTCTTCCTCTATTTTTAAAGTTACGCCATGACGTTCAAACCACTCAATAGTATCGCCCGAACAAAACTGATGAAAAGGGCCGCGGAGTTCCTTTTCGCCTCTAGGATAGTATTTCACTAAGTCATTAGGCACAAAACAAGCATGAGTAACATTACAACGACCACCACCCGATATGCGGACTTTTTCTAAAACAGTTTTGCCTCGCTCGAGTATAGCCACTTTCAGATTTGGATTTTTTTCAGCGATGTTAATTGCCGTAAAAAAACCAGCTGCTCCGCCACCAACAATTATAATGTCAAAATTTGATTTCATAGTCTGTCCGGAAAATCCGTTATTATCCCGTCAACTTGCAACGATTGCACAAATATAATATCTTCGGGTTCATTTACCGTCCACGGGTATACTTTAAAACTTTTGGACTGCATTTGAATAACATTTTCAGCTGTCAGTAAATGATAGTAGGGGTGAATGGAGTAGGCTTTTATAAATTTGGCAAAAGATTGGGCTAAGGTCAAATTAGTTTCTGTCAAAACACCAATTCGGATAGCGTCATCATGAAAACGCACTTCTTGCAAAGCATTCCAATCAAAGCTAGAAATGATGATTTTATCTTTTGCAAATGAGTTATCGATTAATTCCAAAACACTATTGGTCACTTCAAAAAGTTTAATTTCAATGTTAATTTCACATCGATTTTCGACTAAAAGAAACACTTCTTCAAGCGTTGGAACACCAAATTCCTGTAATTCTTTGGAAGTAAAATCACAAACCAAACCACTGCCCGTTGTTGTGCGGTCTAAAGTTTTATCGTGAATAACAACAGGAATACCATCTTTACTTTGATACACATCCAACTCAATCATGTCAACGCCAAGCGCAATCGCTTTTTTAAACGAAGCCAAAGTATTTTCGTTTACATAACCTTTTGCCCCGCGATGACCAATTTTGAGCATGTTATTTTTTTTCTAATAAAACTATGCTATAAGGGGTATCAATGCTAACGTATCCATTATAAACCTTGTATAGATAACCGGAATAAGCCTCTCTTAATATAGTTCCGTTAGGGAAGAGGCTTCCAACAGCAATCGTCTTTTGACCATTAACCAAGTCTAATCCTATTATCACTTTATCAGTATATTTTCCTTTTGAAAATGTTCTGCTGAAAACATAAGGAGTAGCTGAAATCTGAGTGTGTATTCCACCTCCAACTGCTGGATGGTTTTTTCGGAAGGTGCCTAGTTTTTGCCAATGGGCCAAAACTTCTTGGGTTTTAGCATCCGTAGCAACAGCCTCCCAGTTCATATCAGAACGTAAAGTTGCATCGCCTTGCGTACCTTCAAT
>CANJDA010000084.1 GCA_947472705.1 Flavobacteriaceae bacterium | reverse complement strand
TTTGAAAAAGAAATAAATAGGCGAATGATCCAGTACATCAGAAACTATTGTTTCATTTGCTTTTGGCAATAACACCTCTTTGTTATTACATGAAAACAAAACTAAAAGCAATCCTATAAAACCTATTTTTTTCATAATTGAGATACTAATTTTATGCATTCCATTGCTTCTTTTACATCATGAACACGAAGAATATTGGCTCCTTTTTGCAAAGCAATTGTATTCAAAACCGAAGTGCCATTGAGTGCCGATGATGCCGAAGTTTCAAGTGTTTTATAAATCATCGATTTTCGGGAAAAACCTACCAAAATTGGCAATTCCAACATTTGCAACAACTCAAGATTGTTCAAAACTTCGAAATTTTGTTCCAATGTTTTAGCAAAACCAAATCCTGGATCAATAATTAAATCATTTATTCCAAAATTTCTTGCTTGAACTACTTTTTCTGAAAAATAGAATAACAATTCTTTCGAGATATTGTCATACTGAGCCAAACTTTGCATTGTTTGAGGATTGCCTTTCATGTGCATCATAATATAAGGAACTTGCAATTGTGCAATAGTTTTCATCATTTCAAAATCTAAACTCCCTGCAGATATATCGTTTATTAAACATGCACCGTTTTCTATTGCGGTTTTAGCAGTCTTAGCTCGAAATGTATCAACCGAGATTAAGGTTTTAGGAAAATGTTGCAATACTAATTTTAACACAGGAATCAATCGATTAATTTCCTCTTCTTCACTTACAAAATCTGCGTTTGGTTTACTTGAATAGGCACCAATATCTATAAATGTTGCTCCCTCATTCAACATTTTTTCTACTTGAGAAATCAAATCCTTATTATTAGAATATTTACCCCCATCGTAAAACGAATTAGGTGTAACATTCAATATCCCCATTACTTTAGGAATAGACAAATCGATTAGGTTTCCGAGACAATTAATAGTCATTGACAATCTTAATTGAGTTATAAGAATTTCTACTTTGTACTTCAATCTTTATTCTTTACTTTTGGCACAAGATGATAAGTCAAACTGTACAAGAGTAAAAAATTTGACACAAAGATACACTGAAATGAGTAATACTTCTCAAGAATATGACAAGGTTATCGCTATTTGCCGACAACTTTATAGCAATAAAATGAAAGACTATGGTAGTGCTTGGCGAATCTTGAGATTACCTTCATTAACTGATCAAATATTCATCAAAGCACAGCGTATTAGAAGTTTACAACAAAATGAAATTCGCAAAGTAGATGAAGATGAAACGGGCGAGTTTATTGGTATTATCAATTACTGCATTATGGCATTAATACAACTTGAATTAGGAGTAGTTGAACAACCTGATTTAGATGTTGATAAAGCTATTCAACTTTATGATACCAAAGTGGCTTTAACAAAATCACTTATGGAAGCTAAGAATCATGATTATGGTGAAGCTTGGCGTGATATGCGTGTAAGCTCTTTAACCGATTTGATTTTACAAAAATTACTTCGTGTAAAACAAATTGAAGACAATCAAGGAAAAACGTTAGTTTCAGAAGGTATTGATGCCAATTATCAAGATATGATTAATTATTCGGTATTTGCATTAATATTAATGAAATTTGGACAATAATAGTACTAGAAAAAAGTAAGTACTCCACATTATTTTTGATTAATTATGAAAAATAAAAACACAAATAGCATTGCATGGACGCTTCGAATAGTAGTGGCAGTTCTTTTTATTATTTCCGCTTTGGCTAAATTATCAAAGGGTCATTTATTGGATTCCCCTTATTTTGCCATTTCAACATTTGAAGTAAAACAACTGTATCCAATGGGATTTTCAGAAAGTTTTGCACCTTATTTTTCAAGAACGCTAATTGGGATAGAACTGGCGCTAGGTCTTTTGCTTTTACAGAGAAACTATTTGCGTAAATTCATCATCCCAGTAACGACATTATTATTATTGGTATTTATTACACATTTAAGTTATGTTACATTTTTAAGTGGAGGTAATAGCGGAAACTGTGGTTGCTTTGGTGAGCTTATACCTATGACTCCTATTCAAGCTATTTTAAAAAATATTGTAGCAGTTGCACTCCTTGTATATTTATATAAACTAGTACCTAAAACCACTAAAAACGGTAATTTTTGGGTATGTACCACTGTACTTTTTGCTGCTGTTTTAAGTATTTTTATGTTGGCTCCTATACAACCGCCAGCTAGTAATTTTAGTGTTTCAACATCAACAGATACAACTTCAGATACAATTTCTGAAAAAGTGATTGATACAACAAAAATTGTTGTGACCACAAAAGACACTCTTAGAAAAGGAGAATTAAAAAAAGAAACGTTAAAACCAAAAAGTAATGAACCTGAAAAACATAAATCGGGTTATGCACAATATTTTTCTACTATTGACAATGGAAGAAAAACACTTTGTTTCTTTGTACCTGGATGTGACCATTGTAGACAAGCTGCGAAAGAATTAACTGAGTTGCGAAAAACCAACAAAAACTTTCCAGAAATTTCAATTATATTTATGAATGAAGAGGCTGATTTGATCCCAGAATTCTTCAAAGAAGCAGGTGCAGAGTATCCGTATAAAATTATAGAAGTAATTCCTTTTTGGAAGGTTTTAGGTTCTGGCAAAGATACTCCTGGCGTGAAATATTTATGGAATGGTAATGAGTATAAATATTATTTTGGTATCACTGATAATAAATTTAATCCTGTTGATTATCAAAAATTAATTAATAAAACATTTCCTGAATTAAGTAAATAATTTCTTTTTAATTATTTTTAGGAATTAAAAAAACGTAATATGCTAAAGTATTTAATGTCAAGAAAATTATATGAAAGAGGTTTATTTGGTTTAATTATATGTATCATAGCCTTTATAATTGGACAATTAATTTTGAATCGAATTTCTACAATGGAAAACCCTCCAATGGGAAATACAATTTATATACTTATTGGTAGTACTTTTGTTTTCACTTCTATAATAGGAGCACTTTTAATATTAAAATACATTTTCGATGAAAAAAGAAAAAAAGAAAGAAGAGAACGTAAAAGAAAAAATCATAAAATTTACTTTCTAAAAAATAGAGATAAAGATTCTTTACAAAGTGATTCATAAATATTAATAAATGAAAAAAATAACTTTTTGTCTTATAGCAATTATTGCCTTTTGTGCTTTTTCAGTTATGCAAAGAATAACATTCTCTGAAGAAGCTCTTTCAAAAAAATTAATCACCACTGATAACAAAGAAATTTTATTTGAGAAAATAGTAAAAAAGCATATTGGAAAACCAGTAGTTATAGAAATATGGGCTTCTTGGTGTGGTGATTGTGTAAAAGCTATGCCAAAAGTAAAAGACATGCAAAGCAGTTTCCCAAAAGTTGATTATGTATTTATTTCTATGGATAAAACCTTTGACAAATGGCAAGCTGGTATAGCAAAACATGAATTAAAAGGCGATCATTATTGGGCTACAGATGGTATGAAAGGTGAGTTTGGAAAAGCAATAGACCTAGATTGGATTCCAAGATATATTATCATTGACAGTAAAGGAAATGTAGTTTATTATCGAGCTATTGAAACCGATTTTGATAAAATGTACGAGGCTTTAAAAACAATACAATAAAATGAGAAAAAAAATAGTTGCTGGTAATTGGAAAATGCATAAAAATGCTGAAGAAACAGAAGATTTACTTAATGAATTAATAGACAAATTACCAATCGATTCAGGAGCACAAATTATTGTAGCACCAACTTTTGTAAACTTGGCATCAGCTGTAGACCACTTAGAATTTACAAATATTACAGTAGCCGCACAAAACATGCATCAAAATGAAAATGGTGCCTATACTGGTGAAATTTCAGCAGATATGTTGAAAAGCATTGGTGTTAACTTTGTAATAACTGGGCATTCTGAGCGTCGGGCTTATTTTCATGAGACCGATGTGATTTTGGCTCAAAAAGTTAATGCCGCATTAAAACACAATATGACTGCTATTTTTTGTTTTGGAGAAGAATTGAAAGACAGACAAAACAACCAACATTTTAATGTAGTTGAAAATCAATTGCGTGATGGTTTATTTCATATAGAAAATGAAGATTGGGTGCAAATTATTTTAGCTTATGAACCCGTTTGGGCAATAGGAACTGGAGAAACTGCTACTCCAGAGCAAGCTCAAGAAATGCACGAATTCATTAGAGAAACTATACGCAAAAGATATGGGAATAATATTGCCGATGATGTGACCATACTCTATGGAGGTAGTGTGAAACCAGATAATGCTAAAGAAATATTTTCAAAACCCGATGTTGATGGTGGACTCATAGGAGGTGCTGCATTAAAAGCAACCGATTTTGCAGCTATCGTTAACTCTATTTAAAAGAAAAACTATAAATAAATAGATTATTTTCTTACAAAAAAAACATTAAATTGTATTTCATCGATTTTTTTTGTTTTTAAACGATTATTAAATTAGGTTTACACCATAATCTAATGTCAAATTCAAATGAAATCAAAATTCATCCTGTTCTTTGTGCTTTTTTTCGCATGGAATATTCAAGCACAAATAGATACTCAGAAAAGATTCCAATCGGATACTCGTAAGTATTATTCCTGGAATAATGATTACGACAAATATGAGCTCATAGAAACAGAATATGAAAACTCCGTAATTGATATTCGTGAAATAGGTTCAAAAACCAATGGCTATATTGCAATTAGTATGGTTGACAATGGTCAGGTGCGTATGCATCATGGTTCAATTTATCAATTCAAACAAGATAGTGAAGAAGAAGGTACTTGGCTTATGAAATCCAAATTTATGAAAGCTAAGTTAACTTATAATCCAAAAGAAAATACTATTACCTATTTTTATGATGCTGACAATAAGCGTTATAAAAAGCTTATGATTTTCTATGTTTCAACCAATAGCAATAATGCGGCCAATGATGGTTTAAAAGCTATCGTAAAAACCGACTAATTTATTTTATAAATGACTTCGCTGAAAGGATACTGATTGTTACCTTTGCCAAAAATAACAGCATGTCAAATATTTATTTAGGATATAACTTCACTGTAACCTCAAAAGACCAAAGCAATAGTGAAAAAACAAAACAATTAGGTTCTGAAATCTTAATTGCAGAACTAGGTGAAAGACCATTCGAAAGTTTTATTGAAACTGAAACTGGTTTTATTGCTTACATTCAAAAAGAGCTATGGACAGAAGATATCTTAAATGACATTTATCTATTAGACTCTCCTGAATTTTCCATTTCCTATACTATAGAAGAAATTGACCAAGTTAATTGGAATGAAGAATGGGAAAAAAACTTTGAACCCATTGATGTTGATTGCAAATGCCATGTTCGAGCTCCTTTTCATCCAAAAACTAATGCTCAATATGATATCGTAATCGAGCCTAAAATGAGCTTTGGAACAGGTCATCACGAAACTACACATATGATGATTCAGCATCTTTTAGAACTAAATGTTACTAATTTAAAAACTTTAGACATGGGTTGTGGTACCGCGATTTTAGCTATTTTGGCTGAAATGAAAGGTGCTAAACCTATTGATGCTATCGATATTGATAATTGGTGTTATTTGAATTCTATTGAAAATGCGGAGCGCAATAACTGTCATGAAATTACGGTTTATGAAGGCGATGCTGATTTACTGAAAGGTATGAAGTATGATTTAATCATTACCAATATCAACCGAAACATTTTATTGAACGATATGCAACAGTATGTGGATTGTTTAAACCCAAATGGGATTCTTTTGTTAAGTGGTTTTTATACTGAAGACATTCCGTTTATAGATGCTTCTTGCACGGAGAAAGGTTTAACCTTTGTTAAAAAATTGGAAAGAAACAATTGGGTTTCTTTGAAATATGTAAATTAGCACACGAAAATTTATATTGGTTACAAACGAAATGAAAATGAGCACGATAGAAAAAGTACAAGAAGACGTATTAGTTGACGAACAAGTTGGAATTAACAACGAAATCGTTTTGTATAATGACGATGTGAATACTTTTGATCATGTAATTGACACCCTGATTAGGGTTTGCCAACATTCCTCAGAACAAGCAGAACAATGTGCTATTTTAGTACATTACAAAGGCAAATGTACTGTTAAAACGGGACCATTTGATGAATTAAAACCCCAATGTACTCAATTGTTAGAAGCAGGTTTGAGTGCAGAAATAGTTTAGGCTTTAAACTTCCAGTCGAATTCGTCGTTGTCTTTGATGATGGCTCCTATTTCTACTCTAATAATTACTCCGTATTCGGCTTGTAGTATTAACCAATTGCTTTCGTTGAAGTGATTTTCGGTGCTGTCAAAATCTTCTTGTTCCCAGGACTTGAAGGGTAATTCGTTTTTGACTTCTTCAACATTTTTGCCTATAACCAAATTGTTTAAAAGGGTAGCCTCTTTATTAGAAGTAATAATATAACCTAAGCGAAAGGCTTCGTCTTCGTAGAATGTTAAGCGTAGTTTTTCGTTATTATAAAGATAAATTATATTACCGTCTTCGTCTTTGAACTGTTTATTGGGTTTACCATAAATAGTTTCAACATGAGATTGTTTCATGCCAAATAATAATTGGTCAATACCGTTTTTAGGGATTATTTTCATTTACTAGTTTTTAATACTCATACTTCCCAAACTCGCTAGTAATAGTGAGTTTTTTGTATTCAGAAGCCTCTACTCTACCTACAATTTGTGCTTCGACACCAAAGGATTGAGAGATTTCTATAATATCTTGGGCTATTTCATTGGGCACATACAATTCCATGCGATGACCACAATTGAAGACTTGGTACATTTCTTTCCAATGGGTTTTGGATTGTTCTTGGATTAACTTGAATAATGGAGGAACAGGAAATAAGTTATCTTTTATGATATGTAGGTTGTCTACAAAATGTAATATTTTAGTTTGAGCGCCTCCAGAGCAGTGCACCATGCCGTGAATTTCATTAGGCAAATATTTACCTAAGATTGATTTGATTATAGGAGCATAAGTACGAGTTGGAGATAAAACTAATTTTCCAGCATCAATAGGAGAATTTTCAACTGTTTCAGTAAGTTTAATATTTCCAGAGTATACCAAATCGTTAGGAACAGAAGAATCAAAACTTTCAGGATATTTAGTAGCTAAGTATTTAGCAAAAACATCATGTCTTGCAGAAGTTAACCCATTGCTTCCCATACCACCATTATAACTTTTTTCATATTTGGCTTGACCGAAAGAAGCTAAGCCTACAATGACATCGCCCGCTTGGATATTGGCATTATCAACCACATCAGAACGCTTCATACGAGCTGTAACGGTAGAATCTACAATAATGGTTCGCACTAAATCGCCCACATCGGCGGTTTCGCCACCTGTGGAATGAATGGTTACTCCAAAGGATTTTAGTTCGTTTATTAGTTCTTCGGTACCGTTTATGATGGCAGAAATGACTTCGGCAGGAATAAGGTTTTTGTTTCTTCCGATGGTGGAAGACAAGAGAATATTATCGGTTGCGCCCACGCAAAGCAAATCATCGATATTCATAATCAACGCATCTTGTGCAATGCCTTTCCAAACTGATATATCTCCGGTTTCTTTCCAATATAAATAAGCCAAAGACGATTTGGTACCGGCACCATCGGCGTGCATGATGAGGCAATAGTTTTCGTCGTTGGTTAAATAATCGGGGACAATTTTGCAGAAAGCTTTTGGGAATAAACCTTTGTCTATGTTTTTGATGGCGTTGTGCACATCTTCTTTAGAAGCCGAAACTCCGCGTAAGTTGTAGCGTTGACTGTTATCAGAGCTCATTTGTAGTAGTTAGTTGCCCTTCGACTCCCGAAATTTCGGGACAGGGGGAATGTTGTGAGGCAAAGATAAGTCTAATTGTTAATTAGACAATTTGAAGATGCAACAATTTGAAAATTTGAAGATGATATAATTTTCAAATCAATTATTTCTCTAGAATCATGATTTCAACACGGCGGTTATCGTCTTCTTCTTCGTGTGTTTTTTCGGGGATGGGATGTATGGGTCTTGACGTTCCGTAGCCTTTGAAAGTCATGCGTTTTTTGTCAATTTTATTGCGAATGAGGTACATATAAATAGCTCGGGCACGAGCAACGGAAACATCATTGTAATCAAATACTTTTTGGCAACAGATGTGTCCTTGAATTTCAATCTTTAGTTTAGGATTCTCTTCCATGATGCAGAGTAATTCGAGTAATGTTGGCCCTGATTTTGGGACTATTCGGGCCGAATTGTTGAAGAAATAAATGTTGGGTAGTTTGACGGTTTCGCCTACTTTGGAATTTAAGATTTTATCGGTTAGTTCCGAGCGAATTGGGGGTTTGATTTCGTTGTAAAAGATTGTTACTTTTCTATTCTCTGCTTGCACTTTGGATTGTTTGAATTCTTTTCCGAAGGCAATTCGTTGCAGGTCTTTATTGATTTTGAGGCCGCTTTTTTCGAGTAAGTTTTGGACACTATAAATGCGTCTTTCGGCTAGTTTTTTGTTATATTCTTTAGTATCAATACTGTCGCAATAGCCTAGCATTTTGGTAATTTCGATGTCTTTGTGTTGGGCAATCCATTCGTTATAATCCAGTATTGACTTTTCGTTAGGGAAGTCTTTGTTGAAATCGAAAAACAGTTCCAATTGTTGTTGTCCTAAGCAACGAATGGAAAAAAAACAAAATAGTATGATGATTTTGACTTTCATTATTTATCAACTATCAGAATTTCTACTCTTCTATTGGCAGCACGTTGTGCTTCGGTTCTTTCAGGAAGAGGAAATATGGGGTCATAGCTTCCAAAACCTTTATAAGCCAAGCGCTTTACGGGAATACCATTATCAATTAAATACTTAAAAATAACAATCGCTCTTCTATAGGATAGTTTGGTATCCATTGGGTTGGGATTGCAACAAATATGACCA
>CANJDA010000083.1 GCA_947472705.1 Flavobacteriaceae bacterium | reverse complement strand
CTTTAACCTCGCCAAACTGCCCAGTTGCAGAAACATTACCACGCGAAGTAGAAGAAAAAATAAATAAAATAGACACCGTAAAATCCTGCGAGGTAGAAATTACCTTTGACCCGCCTTGGAGCAAAGATTTGATGAGTGAAGAAGCTAAGTTAGAACTTGGAATGCTATAAAATGCAAGACGAAATTATAAATAGAGTTGCCAATTCTGCTTTAGAAGTATTCGATTTGGAAGATTATTATCCAAAGGGGATTCGAACACAGATTGATATATCTCAATGGTTATTGGAAGGTTTTTTATTAAAAGAAAAAGACTTTCGCGAAGCCTTGAAAAATCATGATTGGGCACAATATCAAAATCATTTAGTGGCTATTCATTGTGCTACGGATGCTATTGTGCCAGCATGGGCAACGATTCTAGTTACGACTTATGTTTCACCTTTTACTCAAAAAGTAGTTTTAGGAAATCTAAATGATTTAGAAACAGCATTGTATCAAGAAATTTTACCAACATTAGACTACACACAATACCAAGATAAGCCAGTTATTATAAAAGGGTGTTCTAAAAAGCCTGTTCCAGAAAGCGCTTATATCATGGCAGTTCAAAAGTTACAACCTTTTGCCAAAAGCATCATGTATGGCGAAGCTTGTTCAGCGGTTCCTTTATTCAAAAAAGGAAAATAGATTTTTATAAGTTCATAGGATTAGTATCTTTGCCGTCGAAAAATTTAAAATTCGACAGAAATGAAAAAGTGTTTATTACTTATTGCTTTAGTTTTTTCAATAAATACAACCTTTTCACAAGTAAGTGAAAAAGAGCTATTAAAGAAAACAGAAGAGGCTGTTGCCAAAATAAAAGAAGAAAAACCAAATGGTTGGGCCAAAAAAGGATTATTTACCTTTTTAGCCAATCAATCCTCATTTAGCAACTGGCAAGCAGGAGGCCAAGGTAATATCTCTGGGAATATAAGTGTTAATTATGAATTTAATTATAAAAGCGATTCTTGGAGTTGGGACAACCGTTTATTAATAGGTTATGGTTTGACTAAAACAAAAGGTCAAGAGCTTCAAAAAACAGATGATCGTTTCGAATTCAATTCCCTTTTAGGGAAAAAAGCAACGGGATATTGGTACTACTCAGCATTTTTAAATTTTAAAACGCAATTTGATTCTGGATTTGATCCAGCAGATCAAACTAAAAAATTATCTCATTTCTTTTCACCAGCTTATTTTCAATTTGGTCCCGGGATGATGTGGAAAAAGAGTGATAATTTAAAATTCAACATTGCTCCAGCAACGTCTAAATTAATCGTAGTGCATTCTCATTTTACTGAATCAGGACCATCTTTTGGGGTTGAACAAGGGAAATCTTCTCGATATGAATTTGGAGCCGCAGTAAATGGGTATTATAAATTTAATGCCATGGAAAACATAACAGTTGAAAATATTTTGAATTTGTATTCTAATTATTTAGAAGATGCTCAAAAAGTAGATTTGGATTATACTTTGAATATCAACATGAAAATCAACAAATATTTATCAACGAATTTTGCTTTCCAAACGATATATGATGATAATGCTTTTAGAGGATTTCAAATCCGTCAAATTATTGGATTAGGGTTGAATTATGGTTTTTAAAATAAACTTACAAGCATAAAAAAAGCTCCAGAATTCTGGAGCTTTTTTATTTTAACGTAAGGCTTGTTCTATATCAGCAATTAAATCATCTATGTCTTCTACTCCAACGCTTAATCGTACTAAATCATCTGTGATTCCGATTTCTTTTCTTTTCTCTTCCGGAATAGAAGCATGTGTCATCAATGCCGGATGATTGGCTAATGATTCTACACCGCCTAAAGATTCAGCTAAAGTGAATACTTTAACTTTTTCTAAGAAGCTAATGGCATCTTCCTTTTTGCCTGATTTAAAGGTGAAAGTTACCATTCCACCAAAACCACTCATTTGTTTTTTGGCAATATCATGAAATGGATGGCTTGGTAAACCCGGATAGTATACTCTTTCTACTTTGGGATGGTTGTTTAAATACGCCGCTACCTTCTCGCCGTTTTCGCAATGACGTTGTACTCTTAGATGTAAGGTTTTGATACCGCGTAATACTAAATAACTGTCCATAGGCCCTAAGGTTCCTCCTGTAGCGAATTGTTTGAAGTGTAATTCATCGCCTAAATCCTTATCTTTTATAACTAGAGCTCCTGCAATCACATCAGAATGTCCGCCAAGGTATTTGGTTGCCGAATGCATTACGATATCGGCACCTAAATCTAAAGGTTTTTGCAAATAAGGCGTAGCAAAAGTATTATCTACTGCAAAAAGAATGTTGTGCTTTTTAGTGATTTTTGCAATTTCGGCTATGTCTGCCAGCTTCATCAACGGATTGGTTGGTGTTTCCACCCAAACTAGCTTGGTGTTTTGATTGATAAGCGACTGAAATTTGTCAAAATCATTCATATCTACGAAGTGGAAAATGAGGCCACTGTCTTTATACAAACGAGTGAATAAGCGATAGGTTCCGCCGTATAAGTCATCCATTGCAATGATTTCATCACCCGCTTTAAACATTCGAAGCAAACAATCAGTTGCTGCTAATCCTGAAGCGAATGCTAAACCACGCGCTCCGTTTTCGATACTAGCTAAGGCATCTTCTAAGGCTTGACGTGTTGGGTTGGCCGCTCTTGAATATTCATAATCGCCTACGGGTTTTCCTGGAGAAACTTGGGCATAAGTTGAGGTTTGAAACACTGGGGGCATTACAGCTCCTGTTATTTCTTCATGGTGTTGGTTACCATGTATGACTTTGGTATTGAATTTCATTTGGTCTTAATTTTTGGCAAATATATTTTATTTTTTTGGAAGCTATAGCTTCTTTAATGTTATATAAACTTTCGGATTTGCATCATGATACCCGTATGAATGCCTTCGTGGTAGTTGTTGAATTCCATAGCGGCTTTGGCGTTTTTGATGTTGAAACCAGTCATGGTAGTGAATTCATTATAGGTTTTAAAAATATCGTTGGCGAAGTCTTTTTTTACTTGTTCTAAAGTAGCAAAAAGGAATGATTTGATTTCGTTTACTTCCTCTTGAGTAACACTGTGTTCGGGTTTGGTGCCTCGTTTGTATTTGTTTACCATTTCTTCTGAAACCATCATAGGTAGGCCCGATAAGTTGTACACTAGCATTTGCTGCACTACCACAATATGACCAATATTCCAAATTAAGTTGTTGCTAAAGCCTTCGGGAATGGTATTGAGTTGTTCTAACGTATGACTTTCGAGTATATTTGAAATGACCGTTCTGCTTGTGTGATTAATGTTGAAAGTGGTTTCCATAGGGTTTATTTTTTTGATAAAATTAAAGAATATAAGTTGGAAAAGAATTTCCTTTGTAAAAAGAAATAGCATGACTAATAAAATATACTATCTCGCTTCGTGTGATACTTGTCGGAAAATTATAAAATCGCTTCCTAACGCAGACAAATTGCAGTTTCATGACATTCGCCAAAACCCTATTACCGAACAAGAATTAGACGAAATGTACCAGCTTTCAGGGAGTTATGAAGCTTTGTTTAGCAAGAAAGCACAACTTTATAAGTCGATGGATTTAAAAAACAAAACCTTGACCGAAGCGGATTATAAGAAGTATTTATTAGAACATTACACGTTTTTGAGCCGCCCTGTTTTTATCATTGATGGTAAAATCTACATTGGCAACGGGCAACAAAATATAATTGAAGTTATAAAAGCCTTAAGCTAATGACAAAAAGAACCTGGGCTTTATTAGCCGCGATGATGGTTTCGCTAATTTATGGTGTTTCGTTTACGATTGCCAAAGATGTGATGCCAACTTATGTAAAGCCCTTTGGATTTATTTTAATTCGGGTTTTTGGAGCCACTATTTTGTTTTGGTTGTTTTCCTTTTTTGGTCCCAAAGAAACAATTCAACGAAAAGATTTCCCTCGAATAGTTGCTGCAGCATTGTTTGGAGTGGCTATTAACATGCTGACTTTCTTTAAAGGATTGAGTTTTACTTCGCCTATATCGGCAGCGGTGATTATGGTTACTACGCCTATCATTGTGTTGATATTATCGGCTATACTTATGAAAGAAAAGATAAAAGCACAAAAGATAATAGGGATATTATTGGGGCTATTGGGCACCGGATTTCTGATTTTGTATGGCAAGTCTGTTGGTAACGCGACCAATGCTACTTTAGGTAATTTTTTGGTTTTTATCAATGCGGTTTCCTATGCGTTGTATTTAATTATTGTTAAGAAATTGATGGATAAATACAATGCTTTCACCTTTGTAAAATGGATTTATACCTTTGGTTTACTGATGGTACTCCCTTTTGGATGGAACGAGTATCAACAAATTCAATGGCAAAACATTCCGTTGCCTATACTGTGGGAAATTGGTTTTGTGGTTTTGTTTACAACCTTTTTGACGTACCTCTTTAACCTAGTTTCGATGCGTGAATTGAAGCCAACAACGGTTGCTGTTTTTATTTATTTGCAACCTCTTTTTGCCACTGTATTTGCTATGAGTTTGGGCAAAGACCATTTGACTTGGGTAAAAATTAGTGCTTCAGTTTTGATATTTACGGGAGTTTATTTGGTTACCAAGAAAAAGAGCTCACCAACAAAGTAGAAAACCTAAAACAGCTACTGTAGCAGCCAACTTTTAATTATATTTGAAGTCTATTTAAAAATACCATGATACAATCGATGACTGGGTTTGGGAAAGCCACTTTGCAATTACCAACCAAAAAAATTACTGTAGAAATCAAATCACTAAACAGCAAAGGATTGGATTTAAACACCCGTATGCCTTCTGTTTTTAGAGAAATGGAATTGGGGTTGCGCAATCAACTTTCGCAACGATTGGAGCGTGGAAAAATTGATTTCTCATTGTATGTTGAGGTAACAGGAGAAGAAACTTCGTCAAAAATAAATATCGCCATTATAAAAGGCTATATCAACCAAATGAAAGCTGTAATTCCGAATGCTGATGAGACAGAATTGATGAAAATGGCGGTTCGTATGCCTGATGCTTTAAAGACAGAGCGCGATGAAATTGATGAAAATGAATGGAAAAAAATCCAAACCGTGATTGATGATGCTTTAGAAAACATGGTGCAATTTCGTAAAGACGAAGGCGTATCCTTGGAGAAGGAATTTTTGCATCGTATTGCCAATATCATGACGTTGATGAATAATGCAGTAGCCTATGATACTGAAAGAATAGAAACGGTAAAAACCAGATTAAGAACAGCCCTTGATGAATTAAAAGAAAATGTGGATGAAAATCGTTTTGAACAAGAGTTGATCTTTTATCTTGAGAAATACGATATCACCGAAGAAAAAGTACGTTTAGAAAATCATTTAAATTATTTCATCGAAACCCTTGCAGGCATGGAAGCCAACGGAAGAAAGCTTGGTTTTATTACACAAGAAATGGGAAGAGAAATCAATACTATGGGTTCAAAATCCAATCATGCCGAAATGCAAAAACTAGTGGTAATGATGAAAGACGAATTGGAGAAGATTAAAGAGCAAGTCTTGAATGTATTGTAAAAAGACAAAAAGAAAGATACTGAAATAAATTCAGCATAAAATGAACAAAGGAAAATTATTAGTATTTTCTGCTCCTTCGGGTTCAGGAAAGACCACCATAGTAAGGCATTTATTAGCGCAACCCGAATTGAACTTAGAGTTTTCAATCTCGGCAGCTACACGTGAGCCACGAGACCATGAAGTTGATGGGAAAGATTATTATTTTATTTCGATAGAAGCGTTTAAAAAACACATCAAGGCAGAGGATTTTATTGAATGGGAAGAAGTGTATCGCGACAATTTTTATGGCACATTGAAAAGTGAGGTAGAACGCATTTGGGCCAAAGGCAAGAATGTGATATTTGACATAGATGTGGCGGGGGGCTTGCGAATTAAACATAAATTTCCCCAAGAAACGCTAGCGGTTTTTGTAAAACCACCCAGTGTAGATGAATTAAAACGCCGTTTGAAAGAGCGCTCTACGGAGACCGATGATAAAATAAATATGCGTATAGCAAAAGCCCATGTAGAGTTGGCCACTGCTCCACAATTTGACACTATCATTAAGAATTATGATTTAGATATCGCCAAACAAGAGGCGTATGAATTGGTGAAAGAGTTTATTAAAACTTAGTAAATCGAATGAAAATCGGATTGTATTTTGGCACCTTTAACCCTATTCATATGGGGCATTTAATTATTGCTAATCACTTGGCTGAACATACCAATTTGGAACAAATTTGGATGGTAGTCACTCCCCACAATCCTTTGAAAGAAAAAAGCACCTTGCTTAGTGATTATAATCGTTTGCATTTGGTTCGATTAGCTACTGAAGAGTATCCAAAAATAAAACCTTCAGATATTGAATTCAAATTACCACAGCCCAATTATACGGTAAATACCTTGGCGCATTTGATGGAGAAATACCCACAACATGAGTTCTCATTAATTATGGGTGAAGACAACTTAAAGTCTTTCCATAAATGGAAAAACTATGATTATATTTTGAAGCATCACGATATTTATGTTTACCCACGAGTTTCGGAAGGCGAAGATAATATAGAATTTAAAGGCCATCCGCGAATTCATCACATTGAGGCTCCTATAGTTGAAATCTCCTCGACTTTCATTCGTGACAATATTAAGAATAAGAAGAATATTAGACCGCTATTGCCACAGGATGTTTGGGAATATGTGGACAGTAATAATTTTTATAAGAAGTAAAAAATACTATTTAAACTATTATTTTGAAATGTCTTTTTTAGTTTACTAAACTACAAACCATCAAAAAAGACTATTTTTGATTTTTCAAATGAAGTAAAATGAATGAATCTCCAAAATTTGCAGTGATTGGTGGCGGAAGTTGGGCCACAGCCATTGCAAAAATGCTTTGTGTCAATCTTTCCGAAATAGCTTGGTACATGCGAAACGAATCGGCTATTGAACACCTAAAAACGCACAAGCACAATCCTAATTATTTGAGCTCAGTTGAGTTTGATACTAATAAACTTAAGCTTACTAGTGATATTAATGAAGCGGTGGCGTATGCTGATTATATCATTTTTGCTATTCCTTCGGCATTTTTAAGTGCAGAGTTAGAGAAGTTGACGGTTAGTTTAAAAGATAAAGTTATTTTTTCTGCGATTAAAGGTATTGTTCCTGAAACGTTCCTAATTGTTGGAGAACATTTTCATAAAAACTTTGATATACCTTATAAAAACATAGGAGTAATTACGGGTCCTTGTCATGCAGAAGAAGTAGCATTGGAGCGTCTTTCCTATTTAACGATTGCTTGTGGCGATTCGGATAAAGCTAAAATCGTGGCTAATGTTTTAGCTGGTAACTATATCAAAACCAAAATTTCTGATGACATTATTGGAACCGAATATGCCGCGATGTTGAAAAACATTTACGCTATTGCTGCCGGAATTGCCCATGGGTTGGGTTATGGGGATAATTTTCAGTCGGTGATTATGAGTAATGCTATTCGTGAGATGAAAAAGTTTATCCGAAAAGTGCACAAGATGAAACGAAACATCAATAATTCGGCTTATCTAGGGGATTTATTGGTTACAGGCTATTCAGTTTTCTCGAGAAATAGAATGTTCGGAAACATGATTGGGAAGGGATACACAGTAAAATCAGCCATGATGGAAATGAGTATGGTGGCTGAGGGTTATTATGCAGTGAAAAGCGCTTATAAATTAAATCAAGAATATAAAGCCAAAACGCCTATCATTGATGCGGTTTATGAAATTTTATATGAAGGCAAAGAAGCTAAAAAAGTATTCAAAAAATTAACGGAAAAACTAGATTAACCATGAGCGAAAGATGGAAATATCAACTTAAAACAGGAATCTTTTGGGGCCTTTTTATGATTATCTTCATGACTATAATTAATTGGAGAGAAAAACCAATTATGACAGAAGTTACTTTGCCAAAATTTTATGTAAAACTAGCTATTTACTTGATAGTAGGAATTTTTGGGTTGGGCTATTTTAATTGGAAAGCTTTAAAAAAACAAGAAGATAAAAAAGAATAATTTTATCTCACAATAACTCCATTTAAAAACAATATTGGCACTTCTTCAGTGGCATGTTCATTAATCATATTTTTGCGGAAAGTAAATTTCTTATCGTATAAAGTATTTCCAATAAAGTAAGTTACCATAAACTCATTGTTGAGTTGTAAAACGTTTTTTTCTACCATTTCTATTTTTACTACTGAAACAGCAGGCACTTTCACAAATGCATGGCGCAGGAGCGACGTTTTTTTCATTTCACCATCAAGAGTACCAAAAGCTTTAGAAACGACCATTACGCTATCTAAATCATAGTCAGAATCGTTTACTAAATGCACGTACCAAACCTTTTCCATAAAATCATCGCTCCATTCCTGAACAGCAGCAAGGAAAACGTTTTCTACTTTTGGAATTGTGATGTCTGATTTCATTTTGAGATAATAGATTGAGAGACTAATAGATAATAGATTAGTAGATAGGGTCTCTCATCTATCCGTCTATTATTTATTTTCTTTTTAGATACTCGATTTGAATTGCTCTAAGAAACGTACGTCGTTTTCATAAAACATTCGAATGTCGCCAATTTGGTATAATAGCATGGCAATACGTTCAATCCCCATACCGAAGGCAAAACCATTATATTCATCTGGGTTGATGCCACAGTTTTTCAATACATTCGGATCCACCATTCCGCAGCCCATGATTTCTAACCAGCCCGTTCCTTTTGTGATACGATAATCGGTTTCGGTTTTTAGCCCCCAATAAATATCCACTTCAGCACTTGGCTCAGTAAATGGGAAATAACTTGGTCTTAAACGAATTTTGGACTTGCCAAACATTTCTTTAGTGAAATATAAAAGCGTTTGCTTCAAGTCGGCAAACGATACATCTTTGTCAATATACAATCCTTCAACTTGGTGAAAAATACAATGTGAACGCGACGAAACCGCTTCATTACGGAAAACTCTTCCTGGAGAAATGGTACGAATAGGCGGTTTGTTGTTTTCCATATAACGTACCTGAACGGATGAGGTAT
>CANJDA010000082.1 GCA_947472705.1 Flavobacteriaceae bacterium | reverse complement strand
TTGTGAGTAGCTACCTTATGTCTTTTTCTTTTTTTACCACTTGGCATAAGTTAGTTTTTTGTGATTAATAAATAAGTTTTATACTGCTACTTCAGTATTTGTTTTAACTGATTCTACAAATACTTTTGCAGGTTTAAATGCTGGAATGTTGTGTGCAGGGATCTTAATAGTTGTGTTTTTAGAAATGTTTCTACCTGTTTTTTCAGCTCTAGTTTTGATAATAAAACTACCAAAACCTCTTAAATAAACATTGTCTCCAGTTTCTAAAGAAGTTTTTACTTCTTCCATAAATGCTTCAACTGTTGCTTGAACATCTCCTTTTTCAAGACCTAATTTTTCTGAAATTTTCGCTACGATATCTGCTTTCGTCATTTTCTTTCGTATTTTAATATTATGTGTAATTTTTTGAGGTTGCAAATATATGAATTAAAAAAACAATATTTCAAGCATAATCTATTAAAATTTAATCACATAAAGATTTATTTTTGTGAACCACATTTTAGTTATGAAATTCTCCAACTTGTTAGTTCAATGGTATTTACAAAACAAACGCGATTTGCCTTGGCGAAATGATACCAATCCTTATACTATTTGGCTCTCCGAAATTATGCTACAACAAACTCGAGTAGCACAAGGACTCCCATATTTTATGCGTTTTACTGAACGTTTTCCCACCGTTTTCGACTTGGCCAATGCAACCGAAGAAGAGGTGCTCAAACTATGGCAAGGACTTGGCTATTATTCACGTGCCAGAAACTTACATAAAACGGCTAAAAAAATAGCTTTTGAGTTCAATGGTGAATTTCCGAAATCGTATTTAGAATTATTAAAACTAAAAGGCGTTGGAGAATACACGGCTGCCGCGATTGCTTCTTTTGCCTATAACGAAAATGTTCCAGTGGTGGATGGTAATGTATACCGAGTTTTGTCGCGCTATTTTGATTTAGAAACAGATATTTCATCGGCAGGAGCCAAAAAGGAATTCACACAATTAGCTGCTGAATTAGTACCAAAAGGCAAAGCTAATCTTTTCAATCAAGCTATAATGGAATTTGGTGCTTTGCAGTGTGTGCCCAAAAACCCTGATTGCTCAAATTGTATTTTTAATGATAGTTGCTTGGCTTTGCAAAAGAAAAAAGTCGCCCAACTTCCATACAAATCAAAAAAAACTAAAGTAAGGTCGCGCTTCTTCAATTATTTGGTTTTCTCAGATGACAATCAAAATACTATCATTACTAAAAGAAGTCAAAAAGGGATTTGGCATAACTTATATGAGTTTCCCGTAATTGAAACGGAGTTCATGGAATCAGATTCTGATGTTTTAGAATTAATTCAAGATCAACTTTTTATCGAAAATGATATTAAGCAAATAGAGTTATTTAATCCGGAACCTATTTTACATAAATTATCACACCAACATTTGAATATCAAATTTTGGGAAATAAAGGTTGATGGAAACATTAAAAACGGAATCAGTTGGGAATCAGCTCAAAAAATGCCATTTCCTATTGTTATTTTTAATTTTGTTGAAAAAGTTTCGTTTTAGTTTTCAAAAAAAGTAGTAAATTTGAAAGGAACTAATGTTTAGGAAATGAATGGTACTTTAAATAAAGTAATGTTAATTGGTCATCTTGGTGACGATGTCAAGATGCACTATTTTGAAGGAGGAAATTGCATTGGTCGCTTTCCTTTGGCTACCAATGAAGTTTATATCAATAAACAAACTAATGAACGGATTAATTCTACCGAATGGCATAATTTAGTGGTAAGAAATAAAGCTGCCGAAATATGCGAAAAATATTTATCTAAAGGTGATAAAATATACATTGAAGGAAGAATTAAATCGCGTCAATGGCAAGCCGAAGACGGTTCTACAAAATACACCACTGAAATCCAAGTCACTGAATTTACCTTTTTAACAACCAAGAAAGAAGTGGAAGGGTTGAAAACACCTCAAAGTTTTGAAGCCAAAGCATCAAATGTTGAATCGCCAAATCCAGTGAATCCAGAAAATGACTTACCGTTTTGATATTGTTTAACTAACCATCAATCCTTTGGACCCGGAGCCCAGTCTTTCTTTATTTGCCACTTTAGATACTAATTTACTTTTCGGAAGTATCGGAATTGTATTTTTTCTTTTCTCTTCTGCTATGGTTTCTGCAGCAGAAGTGGCGCTTTTTTCATTGACACATCAAGATTTGAAGACCTTATTTGAAGATGACACTGCTAAAGCTAATGTTATTTCAAAATTGCTGAAACGCCCCAAAAAACTACTAGCAACCATATTAATAGCCAACAATTTCAGTCACATAGGTGTGGTTATTATTTTTTCCTTCGTTGGAAATTCCCTTTTTGAAAGTATTGCTTCTCCCGTATTGAAATTTATGGTTGAGGTTTTATTGATAACATTTCTAATACTGTTATTTGGGGAAGTGTTGCCTAAAGTTTACGCCAGCCGAAATAACATTAAATTTTCTAAATTTATTGCTAACCCAATTTTACTTTTAGACAAATTATTATCACCCATCAGTATGCCAATGCGGGCTGTGACTATTTTTTTGCATGAAAAATTAGGGAAACAAAAAACAAATATTTCGGTGGATCAATTGTCACAAGCTTTAGAACTGACTTCTACAGAAGACACAAGTTCGGAAGAGCAAAAGATTTTGGAAGGTATTGTATCCTTCGGGAATACCGATACTAAACAAGTTATGAGTCCAAGAATAGACGTTTTTGCTATAGAAATAGAAGAGACTTTTGCCGAGATTTATCCTAAAATTATTGACAAAGGCTATTCTCGTATTCCAGTATATAGAGAAAGTATTGACCATATTGAAGGTGTTTTGTTTGTCAAAGATTTGATTCCGCACATTCACAAAAAAGAATTTGATTGGAATAAATTAATGCGTGAACCATTCTTTGTGCCCGAAAATAAAAAGCTAGATGATTTGCTAAAAGACTTCCAGCGATTAAAAAGTCACTTGGCAGTTGTAGTAGATGAATATGGCGGAACCTCTGGCTTGGTTTCTTTAGAAGATGTCATAGAAGAAATTGTTGGCGATATATCAGACGAGTTTGATGATGAAAACATAAGTTATTCTCAAATTGACGAAAAGAATTTCCTCTTTGAAGGCAAAATAAATTTAAAAGATTTTTATCGAATAGTTGATGTAGACGAAGATACTTTTGAAAGCCAAAAAGGAGAAGCCGAAACCCTTGCCGGATTCATATTAGAAATATTAGGAAACTTTCCCAAAAAAGGACAAAAAATCCATTTTTCAACTGTATATTTCACCATCGAAGTAGTGGATAAAAAAAGAATTAAGCAACTCAAAGTAACTCTTGAATAATTTAAAATGAATAAAATAATAATTGGCTGCTTATCAATATTAATGCTTGTGATTTTTGCCAGCAGTTGTAAAAAGGAAGTGTTGCCTAAACCAGCCAGTCAATTACGATTGGATTATCCCGTGGCTAAGTATGCTACTTTTAGCAATCACTGCCCGTTTCAATTTGACATTAATGATGATGCTATTATAAAAGAAGATAAAAATTGCGGGTTTTCAATCACTTATCCTAAAATGAAAGCTACAATTTATATAACCTATAAAACGGTCAACAATAATATTGATGCGCTGTTAAGAGATGCTCAAAAACTCACTTATGAGCATGTGATTAAAGCAGATGATATCTTAGAACAGCCTTTTATTAATAAAAATCAAAAAGTTTATGGCATGTTTTATCGTGTTGATGGGAATGCTGCCACCAATTCCCAATTTTACGCCACTGATAGCGTGAAGCATTTTGTAACGGGCTCGGTTTATTTTTATGCCAAACCCAATTATGATTCGGTGATGCCTGCAGCGAGTTATGTGCGGAATGATATGCAGCGGTTGATGGAAACACTGAAATGGAAATAAAAAAGGAGCTCGATAGAGTTCCTTTTTTATTTATGTTATTTTTAAAATTATCCTTTCGCGTTTGTCCTTACATCAGATACTTTATAAGTTTCTCCGTCTCCAGTAGACTCAACAGCTTTCACTATTTTTTCAGAAGTTAAAACAGCTCCGTCAAAGTCAACTGTGGCTTGTTTTTTATCAAAGTCAACTGTAGCTTTTTGTATGCCTTCCATTTTGGAGAGTTTGGTTTCTATGGTTTTGGCACAACCAATGGCGCAGGTCATTCCATCAATTCTAAAACTGGCCGTTTCTGGTTTTTGTGCAACTGTAGCTGCAGAAGCTTCGGTCGAATCACTTGTAGGTTTGCTTGCAGCATCCTTACAACTAAACAATAGTGTTGAAGCAAGACTCAAGGTTAAAATGGATTTGGCAAAATTCATAATGTTAAAATGTATTTAGTTGTATTGGTTCTGAAATCAGAAACAAAACTAATGAAAAATAAAATCGGTAGTTCATAAAAAAATTACAAAATTTGCCTGACAAACTTTAGGCCATGAAATCACATCAATTAAAATGGATTATCCTTTTTGCGCTTGCCTTGATTTGGGGAAGCTCTTTTATACTCATCAAAAAAGGATTGGTAGGCTTGAATCCGTTTCAGTTGGGATCACTCCGAATTATATTTTGTGCTGTCTTCTTATTAATGGTAGGTTTTAAAAGTTTGGCTGCCATACCAATGCATAAATGGAAATATGTTGCGCTAACTTCATTATTTGGAACTTTTGTGCCAGCCTATCTTTTTGCCATTGCCGAAACCAAAGTCAGCAGCTCTATTTGTTCGATACTAAATTCGTTGACACCTTTAAGCACATTGATTTTAGGAGCTTTAGTGTTTGGATTACATTATAAGAGAAGTCAGTTTCTCGGCGTTTTAATTGGGTTAACAGGCACCGTTATATTGATCTTTAATGGAAGTCATCACGAAGGGACAGAGAATTATTACTATGCTATATTAGTGCTTATTGCGACTATTTGTTATGCTACGAATGTCAATTTGATTAAAAAATATTTATCTGATGTAAAACCATTGAGTATTACCACCGGAAATTTTATGGTCATGGTAATTCCTGCCATATTAATTTTAGTGTTCACAGATTTCAGTACTAGAGTTACTTTACCTATAACGCAACATGCCATGTTATTTGTTATGGTTTTGGGGATAGTGGGTACAGGAGTGGCTAATGTTATTTTTTACAAACTAATACAAATTTCATCACCAGTCTTTGCTTCCTCGGTAACTTATTTGATTCCGATAGTAGCTTTTATGTGGTGAATTCTTGATAATGAAATGTTGACGCCACTTCAGTTTTTTGGAGCCTTCATTATTTTAATAGGGGTTTATTTAGCTAATAAGAAATAAAAAAAGCCCCGAATACTCGAGGCTTTTTAATACACTATTTTGAAATTAATTATTGGAAATCTGCATCAGTTACTCCTTCATTAATTTTAACTTCTGACATTTTAATGTCCAATTCAATTCCTACATTCAATACCATATTGAAAGGAAGTTTTACTCCTTTAACGTCTCTGTAATCATTATAGTTGGTCACTCTTGTCATTTTTTGTCCACCTTTCTCTTCTGTAGAAGATTCAGATATTTTTAAACCTGATTTTACATCAAAGTAATAGGTAGTGTCACCATCAACAACAGCATAAGCATCATTCCCGTTGATTTGTTCAATACCAGTTACAGTAACACCAGCTTTGGTAGCCAATAATGTTTCGTTAAATAAAACAGCATTCTCTTTCATCTTGGTTAAATCATCACCTTCTAAAACTTTTTTCTGTCCTTGTTGAGTCATGTAACCGGTTGTTCCGTTATAGGCTTGTTTCATCAAACTCATACCAGGCATAGCCAATTCAACCATCATACGTCCTTTAGAGTCTGATTTTTGAGTATAAGCCAAAGGAGAAGGAATTTGTGGGATAGTTGTTGATCCTACATAAGAAATTGATTTCACAGCTTTCACAGCTTTTTCACCACCTATAGCAGTTACATATCCACCAATAATTGATTTTACAGTAACTCCAGCAGGAACAGCTTTTTTCATAGCTGGTTTTTCAGTTGGATTTCCGAATTTATCAAAATAGAACATCGGGATTTTCAATTTTTCTAATCCTTCAATTACTTCAGAGCCTTTACCTGTAATTACAATTCTTAGATTATCAGCTAAGAAATATTTATTAGCTACTCTCATAACGTCATCAGCTGTTACCGCATTGATGTTTTTGATGTAGTTTTCATAGAAATCAGCAGGCAAACCTTCTGTTTCAATGTTTAAAGCATAGCGAGCTACAGTTGCTGGTTTCTCAACTTGCATCACAAAACGGCCAATATATCCAGCTTTTACACTGTTTAACATTTCGTCTGTTACTTTTTCTGTTCTTATTCTTTTCAATTCTTTTAAAGATTCTACAACAGAGCTATCAGTCACTGCATTTCTTACTTGTGCATTGGCTTTAAATTTACTGTACATGAATTTGTCGAAACCTACACTAGAGCGAGCACCATAAGTCCAGCCGTGTTTTTCTCTTAAGTTCATATTCATGTAACTATTGAAATCTCCACCAAACACTTGGTTAGCTAAAATCACAGGGAAAAAGTCAGGGTCTGACATTTTTATGTTTACTGTATTAATCAACGAAATTTCAGATTGAACCGCATTTGGCATATCCACAAAGTTGATTTGAGTATATTGAACATTGCTTGGGTTAGAATATTCTAATCTAGGTGCTGTAGCTTTTAGCCATGAACTAAATAATTTTTCAACCATTTTTTTCACGTCTTTGGTTTTCACATCACCAACAACCACTAAGTAAGCATGTTCCGGAACGAAATTAGCTCTGTAGTTGTCTTTAACATCGGCTAAAGAAACATTGTTAATGGTTTCTTCTGACAAGTATTCTCCAGCAGGGTGGTTCTTACCATAAGCTAAAACATTTTCTACTCTTCCGGCTACTACAGAAACATTTTTTTCTTGTGTTTTTAACCCTTCGATTAATTTGTCTTTTTCTTTATCAAATTCTTCTTGAGTAAAGTTAGGCGTCAAAGCTCCTTCAGCCATTAACTCTAAAATTCTTCCAGAGTATTTTGATAATCCGCTAGCAGAAGCGCCAGTTGAAAAGAAGTTAATGTTTGCACCAAGAAAATCGATTTCTTCATTGAAAGCATCTTTTGATGTTTTCATAGAACCATTTCCAATTAAGCTACTGGTTAATTCTTCTGTTCCTTTTTTAGTGCCTTCTGCATAAGGAGCATTGTCAATAGATAAACTAAAAGAAACTCTTGGAAGTTTATGATTTTCAACCACTAAAACTTTCAATCCGTTTGGTAACGAAAAAGTTTCTGGTTTTTTAATATTGATACTTGGCGATGGGCCTGGTTTTGGTTGTGGTCTGTCTTGTGCTTGCATAATAAAAGTTAAAAACAAGCTTGATACTATTATAATTGATTTTTTCATTTTCTTAACTATTTATTATTTGTTATCAGCTTTGTCTTTGGCAGGAACATAATCCAAAATCAAACGTTGGTTTGGATTTAAGTATTTTTTAGCTACGGCTCTGATTTCTTCACGAGTGATAGAACGGTACATGTCGATTTCAGTGTTGATTAAATTTACATCACCATACAATAGGTAATAAGTAGCCAAGTTTTCAGCTACACCTTCAATACTTGCGTTGTTATCAACGTAGTTGTTTTCGTTGATGTTTTGTAGCTTTTGAAAATCTTTTTCAGAAATTAAATCCGTTTGTAGTTTTACGATTTCTTCATCTATTTCTTTGATTAAATCCGTAGAAGTAAATTCACCTTGTGGCATTCCGTAAAGAATGTACTGTCCGTAATCTTCTTGACTGTAACTGAAAGCACCAATTTGAAGTGCCATTTTTTTATCGTCTACAATTTTTTTGTACAACTTAGAACTTTTACCGTCGCTTAAGTAAGTAGAAATCATATCTAAGATTCTAGCATCACGTGTTTTCATGGATGGTGTTCTGTAAGCAGCCACTACCATTGGTTTTTGGATGTTAGGGTCTTCGTAAGTAGCATGAATGGTCTCAGTAATAGGAGCTTCTACGAAAGTTTGTTTGTGCAATTCAACACCTCTTGGAATTGGTCCAAAATATTTCTCTACCCAAGCTTTAGTTTGAGCTACATCAATTTGACCAGCCACAATTAAAACAGCATTATTAGGCGAATAGAATTTTTTGTTGAACGCTTGAAACTCTTCTAGTTTAGCAGCGTCTAAGTGATCCATTGATCCGATAGTTGCCCAACGGTATGGGTGCACTTTAAACATGTTTTTCTTTACTTCGGCAATCAATTGACCATAAGGTTGATTGTCAACACGAAGTCTTTTTTCTTCTTTTACTACTTCATTTTGAGTGTCTACACCAATTTGGTTAATCACCGGGTGCATCAATCTTTCTGATTCCATCCACAAACCAAGTTCGGTGTTGTTTGAAGGGAATACTTCAAAATAATAGGTTCTGTCTTCTGAAGTATTGGCGTTGTTGGTTCCACCGTTTGAAGTTACGGTTTTCATCCATTCACCTCTTTTGATGTTTTCAGTTCCTTCGAATAATAAATGTTCGAAAAAGTGAGCAAAACCAGTACGATCTGGTTGTTCATCTTTAGAACCTACGTGATACATTACTGAGGTAATAACAACTGGAGCCGATGGGTCATTGTGTAAAATAACATGCAAACCGTTTGGCAAATCGTATTCCTCAAAAGCTACCTTTTGGGCATGAGCTGTTCCTCCAAGCATAAGCATTGAACTTAAAGCGATTAGTGATTTTTTCATAAAAAATGGAAATTTTTTCGTTGATTCTTTGGTTAGTAGACCAACCCTTTTTTTTGTTACGTCAAAAGTACTTTTTTTTATTTATTTTCTTAAAATAATTTACAATTCTTACTAAGCTGATTTTTAAGGATAAAACTTTTTTTGCGTTAGTGTTGTGTGTAAAAGAAATAGTAGTATATTTGCCCACTTAAAAAATTAATTAAACATCATTGTTATGTACGCAATCGTAGAGATAGCAGGGCAACAATTTAAAGTAAGCAAAGACTTAAAGGTTTATGTTCACCGTTTGACTAATGAAGAAGGTTCAAAAGTTTCTTTTGACAAAGTTCTTTTATTAGACGATAATGGTAACATTACTTTAGGCGCCCCAGCTATAGAAGGTGCTTCAGTAGA
>CANJDA010000081.1 GCA_947472705.1 Flavobacteriaceae bacterium | reverse complement strand
GTTTCTTCTGAAAATTAAAGTTTGTTCCTTGGTATAGTTCAAGAATGCGTTGCCTTGAATTGTGGATTTTGCTTTGTGTGCTCGTAAACACGAGAAGTGTATCAAGTTTCCCCGGATATGACATTTTCAATTGTGCAAAAAAACTCAAAAAATCAGAACCATATATTAATACTGGATTTGAAAATGGTTTCGGATGGATTTTACATATAGCAGAACTGACACTAACTGCAGCTTTCACATCCTGATGGTTTTCTGGCTTGTTACATGAAGCAACAATTACAATTGAAGCTAATAAGAATGCTGTCCTCATCATTGGGTACTATACGAGTTTTTCCGGAACTGTGTGACAGATTTTACATTTGAAAGAATAAAACTTTTTGTTCGTAATATTCAAAAAGTGAAATCATGAATAAGTCAACGGAATTGAATAAAATAGACCATTATGAAGGTTTAACTTTAGAGGAGAAACGAACAATAAATTATCTTTTAGGTAGAAAGAAAAAAAGGTATCGTGGTTCTTGTTTTATTAAACAAAGAGAAAGCTATTCGACTCGTTTTGTGTCAATACTTTCCCTTATTAATCACGGGTTTTTAGATTATGCTTCAATCAAAAACAATATTGCTGTATTCCGCTTAAAAATAGAATATTGGAAACTAATAAAATATGAATTCCTTAAAACATGTAAGAAATGAAAAAAACACTTAGAATAGACATTCCTATAAAGGCAATGCAAAATATTGGTTTAAAATATCGGGAGGATAAGACGTTAGAGCAATTACCTGTTTTCAAAGTATACAGATTTGCTGTAAGAAAAATCGATGTGCTTGAAAATCCATTTCAAGAGCGTATTCATGCATTTCTTATTACCGGTATTTTGCCATTTGAGAAAATTATCCTTTGTTTAATTGAGCATCGAAAAGGGGGAATTGCTGAAATCAAATCAAGTCGAAAGCTTGAAATGGACATGGAAACCGCAGAATACATTACTAAGGCAGTATCCTTGAAATTGCGTAGTGACTTTGTTTTTATCCTTCCTAAGTAATAAAAAAATATTGCTAAATTCCTTAGCACATTCTTTGTTATTTTGTTTGTAGTATTGCATTGGGTATTTCTAATAAGGAAATGATCAAAAATGAGTTTACTTATACAATGCTTTTTTGCACCATGTAAACAAGAAAACAAAAAAATATTGTCCATATAATTGCAAGGAGGTCTTAATGACTGATGTTCACTCCAAAGAAGTCAGAAGTTACAACATGAGCCAAATCAAAGGCAAAAACACAAAGCCGGAATTATTGGTAAGGAAGTATTTATTTGCCAAGGGGTTTCGTTATCGGTTGCATAATAAAAATTTGCCGGGAAAACCGGATATTGTATTTTCAAAACTAAAAACTGTCATTTTTGTTCATGGTTGTTTTTGGCATGGACACGAAAATTGCAAGTATTTTGTTGTGCCAAAAACCAGGACTGAATGGTGGTTAAACAAGATTAACAGAAACAAACATCTTGACGAGGAAAACTTATCTAAATTAAAAGCTGAAGGATGGAAAGTTTTTATCATATTTGAGTGTGATTTAAAGGGAGCACATATGAAAGACACCCTTTCAAAAATTGTCATAAGTTTAAATAGAATTCATCTCCAAAAAAATAATGAGCAAACTTAATTACATAGACTTATTTGCAGGTGCAGGTGGTTTGTCCGAGGGTTTTATTCGACAAGGGTTTAACCCAATTGCCCATGTTGAAATGAATAAACTGGCTTGTGATACTCTTACAACCCGGGTTGCACATCATTACCTGAAATCAAAAGGGAAAGAAGAAATTTATCATCAGTTTCTTAAAGGAGAAATTTCAAGACCAGAGCTATTAAAACACGTCCCTCAATCATTGTTAAACTCTGTAATTAATAGTGAAATTTCCGACAGAACAATTAAAAATATTTTTTCAAGAATAGACCAACAACTAACGAATAATAAAGTTGATTTAATAATTGGAGGCCCACCTTGCCAAGCATATTCAGTTGTAGGTAGAGCAAGAGACCCAAAGAATATGGAAGATGATCCAAGAAATTTTTTATATAAGTTATATGTGAAATTTTTGGATGAATATAAACCAAAAATGTTTGTTTTTGAGAATGTTCCAGGTATACTTTCCGCAAAAAATGGAGAGCATTTTGAAAAAATAAAGAAAGCGATAAAAAAAGCAGGCTACGACTTTGATTTCAAAATACTAAATGCAAAAGATTTCAATGTGCTGCAAGACAGAAAGCGTGTAATTTTAATTGGTTGGAAGGAAAATTTACAATTACAATACCCAAACTTTAACATATTAGAACAGAGATATAAAATATTAAAAGATTTATTCAGCGACTTACCACCATTACAAAATGGTAATGGTTCTATGGGTATTGTAAATTACAGAAAGCAAACTACGGAGTATTTGGCGAAAACGGGTATCCGTAATTGTATTGGTTTCACTACACAGCATATTGCAAGACCTAATAATGATAACGATTTGGAAATTTACAGAATAGCTGTTGAACAATGGAGAGAAGGGAAGCGGTTAGATTATGGGACTTTACCGAAAAGGCTAATTAAACATAAGAACACCACTTCTTTTACTAATCGCTTTCAGGTCGTAAATGGTGAAGGGGTATCTCATACTGTAGTTGCTCATATTGCAATGGATGGACATTATTACATTCATCCAGACATCAAACAAAACCGTTCACTAACAGTAAGAGAAGCCGCGAGGGTTCAATCTTTTCCAGATGACTTTTACTTTGAAGGCGGGAGAACAGCAGCATTCAAACAAATAGGCAATGCTGTACCACCTTTGATGGCCGAAGAAATTGCTAAAAAGATTAAAGAAAACTTTTAGCAAATGACCTTAAATAAAGACTATTCAAAATACAAAACCCAACAAGCCGAGCCTGAAGCGTCTTCTATGATAGAAACTTTTCGGGCTATTGGTTATAATATAGAAACCGCTGTTGCAGATATTATTGATAATTCCATCTCCGCAAATGCAAAAAACGTTTGGATAAACTTTGAATGGAAGGGAGCAGAAACCTGGCTATCAATAAAGGATGATGGATCAGGAATGGATAATGAAGAACTTATTCAGGCAATGAGGCCAGGAAGTAAAAACCCATTAGAAGACAGGAGTAATAAAGATTTAGGCAGATTTGGGTTGGGTTTAAAAACAGCATCATTTTCACAGGCCAGAAAACTAACGGTAATAAGTAAGAAAAAGGATTGTAAGTCAATTTTCTGGACTTGGGATTTAGATTATGTAAACCATACAGGTAATTGGCATTTGATTGATTTTATGCCTTCAGGGTTTTCAACCAAAGCTTTAGATAATTTACCTTCTGGTTCTTTAGTTATCTGGAATGAAATAGACAGGGTTGTTAAGCATCTGAAGAAGGAAGATAATGCTGCTTTGGATAAGTTTTTAATAATAATGGAACAAGTAAAAAAGCATTTAGCAATGGTTTTTCACCGTTTCATTGAGAGCAAAAAAATAAAAATCTATTTCCAAGACAATGAAATAAAACCATGGAACCCTTTCTTAGTTGACGAGCAAGCAACCCAATCGTTTCCCGAAGAACCTTTGCATAATGGAAAAGTGATTTTAAAAGGATACGTTTTGCCACATAAGTCAAAAATTTCAGAAGAGAAATATAAAGAGGCTGAAGGAACAAGAGGTTGGAATGAACATCAGGGGTTTTACATTTATCGTAACGAAAGACTATTATTAGCAGGTGATTGGTTAGGAATGTTTCGCAAAGAGGAACATTACAAACTAACAAGAATACAAATCGATTTACCAAATTCGTTAGATGCTGATTGGCAAATTGATATTAAAAAATCTGTTGCCAGACCACCTTTAATGTACCGCGACCAGATTAAAAATTATGCTTTAAAAGTTAGAGGGCAAGCGGTTGAAGTATATAGACACAAAGGGAAAACAATTCAACGCACACCCGGACAACAATTTGTCCCTTTATGGATTGACCATAAAAGAGCTGACAAATGGTACTATAAGATAAACAGAGAACATCCTCTCTTAGAAAAAATTAAAGTCCAATCCAGAACAGAACCAGATAAAGCTATTGAAATATTACTACGTTTTATAGAAGAAACTATTCCAACAAAGTCAATTTTTATTAAAGAAAGCGAAGAGACGGAAGCACAAGGAAAACCGTTTGAAGGAAAAGATCAGGATTTGATAAAAAACACTATGCAAATAATGTTTGACAATCTAATAAAGTCAGGCAAAAAACCAGAAGAAGCAAAATCAATCATTGTGAATATTGAACCGTTCAATTTATTCACACATTTTTTAGAATTCATCAATTAAAATAGAGATGCTACAACAAGCCATAAAAACAATCCGAATATTTTTACCAACCACAAGTTCTGTAACGCTTAAACAAATTGAAGATGCTGTAGAGCAGGTTTTACATATCCCAAGCTATGCTGATTTAGACAAGGATATTCTCATAAGAGAAGTTCAATCTATTTACAATATTCGTGTCGATGATTTTAGAATTATTGAAGCATCGGAAAGAAGAATGCCTTGGATCAATGAAAATAAGAGTAAAATCACATGGAATTTTTGGAATAGATACCGGGAATATTTACAGTATGATAAAAACTACCCAGAAAATGTACTAACACAACTTGATAAGCTTACCGACAGGACTCTTGATGGCTTGTTTAATCCTATTATCAAAGATGGAATTAGTAAATACGGGTTGGTAGTTGGGCAGGTTCAATCAGGTAAAACATCAAATTACACAGGATTGATTTGTAAAGCTGCAGATGCAGGTTACAAATTAATAATTGTTCTTGCCGGTATCCATAATAATTTGAGAAGCCAAACTCAATTACGTTTAGATGAAGGTTTCTTGGGTTTTGATACACAACATCAAAGGGCATTTGACCAAAATGGTATTAAAATAGGTGTTGGCAGAATTGCACAAAACGGTATTGCACATTCACTTACATCAAGTTTAGATAATGGCGATTTTACAGCTGGTGCAGCGAGCTCGTTAGGAATAAATTTTAACACGAATGAACCTATTGTTGCAGTAGTAAAGAAAAACTCAAAAGTATTAGAAAGGTTATTAAGGTGGTTAACTGCACAAGCTATTGAGTTACCTGATGGTAAAAAAATAATTGAAAATAAGTCTATTTTACTAATAGATGATGAAGCGGATAATGCTTCTATTAATACAAATCCCGATGATGACAAATCGACTAAGATAAACAGCCTTATTCGAGATATTCTTAGGGTGTTTCATAAAAGTGGTTACGTTGGATATACTGCCACTCCCTTTGCAAATATTTTTATTCCTATCGAGGAAGACCAAATTTTTCCAAGAGATTTTATTATAAATATTCCGGCAGCAACAAATTACATAGGGCCGGATAAAGTTTTTGGATTAAAACCGCTTGATGAAGATGAAATTTCTGATACTGTATTACCGATTGTAAATCGGATTAGTGATTACCATGATTTAATCCCGAACGGACATAAAAAAGATGCTGAATTGCCAGCTGAATTGCCAGACTCATTAAAATTAGCAATAAAGAGTTTTATCATTACTTGTGCTATCCGTAAATTAAGGGGGCAGGAAAATGTGCACAATTCGATGTTAATTCATGTGAGTAGATTTATAAAATGGCAAAACCATATAAAGAATTTAGTCGAGAATACTTTTGACTTTTACAGAAGGGGAATTGAATTTAAAGCACCCCAAATAATTGATGAATTAAGGCAAGCATTTGAAGTTGACACCGAAAATTATAAAAGCTTCAAAACTGTTTCACAACAAATATTGGATACGGAATTAAGAAACATTGATAGCAACACCCAAGTGCACCAATGGGAAGATGTTAGAATCCATTTGCATGAAGCAGCTTCAAGAATTATTGTTAAAGAAATTAATGGTGGATCAGGCGATGCCTTAAATTATTTTGACCATAAAAAAGGACTTTCTGTAATTGCCATTGGTGGAGATAAACTCTCAAGAGGTTTAACATTAGAGGGTTTATCTGTCAGTTATTATCTAAGAGCATCCCGAATGTATGATACATTAATGCAAATGGGCAGGTGGTTTGGTTACAGGCCCGGATACGTTGATTTATGCCGTTTGTTTACAAGCAGGGAGCTTAACGAATGGTTTTGTCATATTACTTTAGCCTCTGAAGAATTGAGAAGTGAATTTGATTATATGGCAGATGTAGCGGGAAGCACCCCTGAACAATATGCTTTAAAAGTGAGAACACATCCCGGTGTTTTGCAAATATCTGCATCGAATAAAATCCGCAGAGCAGTAAATGTTGATGTTTCCTGGGCGGGAAGATTGGTAGAAAGTTATCAATTGCAGAAAAATCCAACAACAATCGAAAACAACTTGAAAGCAACAGTAGATTTAATATCCTCCTTGGATAACACATTTACAAAGCAATCAAACAATTATTTGTGGCGTGATGTGAAGGTGGACATGATAAAACCATTCTTAAGTAAATTCAAGGTTCCTGAAAGTTTAGTACGAGTTGACCCAAGTAATTTATTACAATTCATAAATGTGCAAATTGGTAACGGTGAGCTAACGGATTGGAATATTGGTTTGATGTCCAAGGAAAATAGCAATCCACGCTATCAAATAAAAACAAATGACACAAATTTTGATATTGGATGTTGGTATAGAAAAGATGCAAAAGAGCGAACAGACGAAACTTCTTATTTTATTAAAAAAAATCATATCATTAGTCCAAAGGATGAGTTTATTGATTTTACTGATGAGCAAAAGAATTCTGCTTTGTTAAGAACCATAGAATTGAACAAAGATTATAAGAACGATTTCCCAAAAGGAGAAGTAGTAAGAAATGAATTCAGGGATCCTAAGACCCCACTTTTATTAATTTATTTTTTAGACCCCAAAGGAACTGATTTGCCGGAGAGTAGCAACCCCATTGTTGGTTTTGCCATTAGCTTTCCTAAGAGTCGCTTCAATGCATCCGTTCGTTATGCAATCCATGAGCAATTACTTGATTTATTTAAAATAGATGATGATATAGAAAACGACAACAATGATGAAGATTAAACAAATATGGGAAGAGCTTGAAAATGATTTGTCATTTTCAAAAGGTCTGTTAATAAGACGTTATTCCAGTGCTGTTTTGCCTGATGTTTTCATAGCATTACAGCAACCAGAAAAGTTGCTTTGTGTAGCTGCTTCTATTTCAACTAATGTAGAGATTAATATTTCTTCCTTTTCAAATCTACAGGAAATTCAAGTTGATGTGTTGCCAGATGTAAATCATAATGGTAAAAATTTACTCATTTTTAAACTCATAAATAAACAACACAAAGATATTTTTGCTGTTTTGTGCGAGGATTTGATTTCAAGTATTACAAATGAAACAAATGAAAAACAGTTAGTTCGTGCAATATTGAATAGGTTTGAAAAATGGAAATCTTTATTCAACAAAATTGCATCACAAGGGTTAACTCCAGAAGAACAAAGAGGGTTATTTGGCGAGTTATATTTTTTAAGAAAATTTCTATTATTCAATTCTGATTTCCAGAAAGTTATTAATACTTGGGTAGGTACATCAAGAGAAATAAGAGACTTTCAGCTTAATAATTGGGCATTAGAAGTAAAAACTACCATTGGCAATAATCATCAGAAGGTTCACATTAGTAGCGAAAGACAATTGGATACAACACATTTGGATTGTTTGTATTTGTACCATTTATCAATAGAAAAAGCTCAGGAAAGCGGGGAAACTTTACCACAAATAATAGTATCAATATTTGAGATACTACAATCAGATACGATTAGTTTAAATAGGTTTAAAGCTAAATTATATGAAGTTGGTTATTTTGAACAACAAGAGGATTTATACAATAATATCGGTTATCACATCCGTCAAGATACTTTTTATAAGGTGGAAGGAGAGTTTCCCAGATTACAGGAAAACGAATTACGAAATGGTGTTGGAGATGTAAAATATTCAATAATTGTTTCGCAATGCCAGCAATATATACAATCCGAATTACACGTCTTTGAAACTCTGTTATTATAATGAGCACAACAATTGAAAATATAGAACTGTTTAATTTTTATACTTCTTGGATGCAGGATATTGTTGCAATGCAACAAACAGATGATGAAGGTTCAAATTCAGAACAGGTTTTTACCCAAGGAGCATTGGATCTGTTAGCAGAGGCAGGGGAAGTTGAAAATTACAGAATTGCATATGACGAAAAAGCGCTGGGCACAGCAAAACAACATAAAATAAATGCGTTTTCAATTTCTGAAAATTATGAAACTGTAGATTTATTTATTTCCATTTATAAAGGAACTGAAGAAATTTCAAAAACAACAAACGAGGAAATAGAACAAGCGTCAAAAAGAATAAGTAACTTTTTTAGAAAGGCAATTTATTCAAACGATATTGAAAAATCAAAAGCCTATAGAAATGAATACGTTGATGAAATAGAAGAGTCATCCGAAATATTTCAATTTGCTAATACACTTGGAAGAGAAAAAGACTTAAGGGATAATCTGGTAAGAGTTAATGCTACTATTTTAACCAATGGTTCCTACTCAGGAGACTTCCCAGACAATATAGAAATATCCGGTTATAAGATTTACTTTAAAATATTTGATTTAGACGCACTTTACAACGTCAGTGAGAAATCACATATTCCCATTGAAATTAATTTCAAGGCGGAAGGATTTGACGTGCCTTGCATTGCTTCTCCAATTGTTAACGAAGAGTATCAGTCTTACTTAGCAATTATTCCTGGGTTAGCCTTAGCTACTATATATGAAAGATTTGGATCAAGGTTATTGGAACAGAACGTGAGATCCTTTTTGCAATTTACAGGAAAAATAAATAAGGGTATAAGAACTACAATAAAAGATGAGCCACATATGTTTTTGGCATTTAATAATGGTTTAGCTGCAACTGCTGACGATGTGTTATTTGAACCGGATAAAAATGGAAATGGATTATTGATAACTGTTGTTAAAGATTTGCAGATAGTAAATGGAGGTCAGACAACTGCATCTATATATCATACATGGAAAAAAGACAAAGTCGATATTTCTAAAATTCATGTTCAGGTTAAGCTTTCTGTTATAAAAAACAAGGATAGTTTTAGCACAATTGTATCAAGGATTTCTGAATACGCGAAT
>CANJDA010000080.1 GCA_947472705.1 Flavobacteriaceae bacterium | reverse complement strand
GTAACTCCAATTTTAAACAAAAGAACAGCACTCGAAAATTTGTTCGAACGGCTGATTTAAAATTTAAAGTAAAGAACGTAACTAAATCGACTTATTCCATTGAAAAGATAGTGAATCAACATGGTGGTTTTGTCACTTTTACCGATTTGAAAAGCACTATCAACGAACATTATGAAACACAAGTAAGTCAGGATAGTACACTTGAAACAACAAGGTATACTGTTGACAATACTATTACACTTCGTGTGCCAAATACCCAATTGGATACCTTATTAATTGCTATATCTAAAGAAGTCGATTTCTTGGACAGTCGATTAATTAAAGCGGATGACGTAGCATTGCAATTGCTTTCTAATAAATTGGCACAAAAGCGTATTACCAATAGTCAAAAGCGTTTAGAACAAGGAATTGATACAAAAGGAAAAAAATTAAACGACATTACAAGTGCTGAAGACAAAGCATTAGATAGAGCGACTGAAAACGATGATGCTATTATAAAAAATCTTTCTTTAGAAGATCAAGTAAATTTCAGTACTGTGACTTTATATTTGTACCAAAGAGAATCAGTAAAAAAAGAATTGGTTTCTAATGAAATGAGCATCAACGCTTATCGACCTCACATTGGTTTACAAATTTTAGATAGTTTGAAAACCGGTTGGTATATGTTAGAAGAAATTATTGCCTTTATAGTCAAGCTATGGGCTCTAATATTGATTGCAATCTTGGCCTATTTTGGTTATAGAAAATTTATAAAAAAGTAAAAAAAGAAAGTCCCCATAAATGGGGACTTATTTATTTAGAAGAATTATTTAAATGATTAATTATGACTTAAATACTCAGCAGTACTATTTCTGTCAGCATTCATTGCCTCTTGACCTTTTTGCCAGTTAGCAGGACAAACTTCCCCAACCGTTTGAACGTGAGTATAAGCATCAATCAATCTTATATACTCATTAACATTTCTTCCTAATGGCATATCATTAACACTTTCATGGAAAATTTTTCCGTCTTCATCAATCAAATAAGTAGCTCTGTAAGTTACATTAGAACCTTCAATTAAGTAAGTATCTGTTTCATCATTGTATTCCCCTACTTCAATATCCAAAATCCCTAAAGTTGATGATAAATTTCTAGTAGTATCAGCCAAAATTGGATATTTAACACCCTCAATACCACCATTGTTTTTAGGAGTATTTAACCATGCAAAATGTACTTCATTTGTATCACATGAAGCACCAATTACCATAGTGTTTCTCTTTTCAAATTCTTGAATAGCAGCTTGAAAAGCGTGCAATTCTGTTGGACATACAAAAGTAAAATCTTTGGGATACCAAAACAATACTACTTTTTTCTTGTTTTTGGTAGCTTCTTCTAATATGTTGATTTTCAAATTTTCTCCCATAAAAGATATAGCATCTACTGTAATGTTTGGGAATTTTTTTCCTACTAATGACATTGTTATTGTGTTTAAATTAGTTATTAAATTTCGATAACAAAGATACTATTAAATGAACTTAGGCTATTTTAATTTGATTATAAATTTTTATCAATTGATAGTCTTTGCTTATAAAGTCTAGTCTCCTTTTTTTTCTAATTTAGAATTCAATTAATAGTTATATTTGTTTTTTGCTCGCAATTATTATTAATAAATCATCCTATAATATATAATTACCTATGAATTTTTCCAATTTATTCCGAAAAAAGACTGTTCAAGACATATTAAACCAAGTAGCAAAAAATGAAGCCGACGGACATCAGGCTTTAGGAAAACATTTAACAGCTCGAGACTTAACTGCTTTTGGAATAGCTGCTATTATTGGAGCTGGGATTTTTAGTACTATAGGTAAAGCTAGTGCTGATGGAGGACCTGCAGTAATATTTCTTTTTCTTTTCACTGCAGTAGCTTGTAGTTTTGCAGCCTTTGCTTACGCTGAATTTGCTTCTATGGTTCCTGTATCAGGCAGTGCCTATACTTATTCTTATGTGGCTTTTGGCGAAATTATTGCTTGGATTATTGGTTGGGCATTGATTATGGAATATGCAATAGGAAACATTACCGTTGCCATTTCTTGGAGTGATTACTTTACTGGACTATTAGAAAGCGGTGGAATTCACTTACCCCAGTGGGTTCAAATGGATTATCTAACAGCCTCTAATGGCTTCAAAGATGCAACTGCCTTAATGCAAGGAGGTAAATCTTTTGAAAATTTATCCGAAGGCTTGCAAGCTGCTTATACTGCTTGGACTACTTCTCCAACTATAGGTTCTTTCCATTTAGTAGCTGATTTACCTGCTTTACTTATCATTATTGTAATTACCTATTTGGTGTATCGTGGTATGAAAGAATCTCGAAATGCAAGTAACCTTATGGTTGTGATAAAGCTATGTATTATACTCTTAGTCATAGCGGTAGGCATATTTTATGTAGACACTGCCAATTGGCATCCTTTTGCTCCTAATGGTGTGGGCGGTATCTTAAAAGGAGTTTCCGCAGTATTTTTTGCTTACATTGGTTTTGATGCAATTTCTACAACTGCCGAAGAATGTAAAGATCCTCAACGTGACTTGCCAAAAGGAATGATGTGGGCCATAATCATTTGTACAATCCTATATGTAGTTATTGCTTTAGTCCTTACCGGAATGGTAAATTATGCCGATTTGAATGTAGGTGATCCATTGGCTTTTGTATTTGATAAACTAAATTTAAAATGGATGTCGGGTATCATTGCAGTAAGTGCAGTAGTTGCTATGGCAAGTGTACTCTTAGTATTTCAAATGGGGCAACCACGTATTTGGATGAGTATGAGCCGTGATGGATTATTACCAAAGCGATTCTCTAAAGTGCATCCAAAATACCATACTCCCTCCTATGCTACCATTGTAACTGGTTTTGTAGTGGCAGTTCCTGCTTTGTTTTTAAACTTAACTATGGTAACTGACTTATGTAGTATAGGAACCCTATTTGCTTTTGTATTGGTTTGTGCTGGAGTCTTGGTATTACAAAACAAAAAAGATATTCCAAGAGGAAAATTTAAAACGCCTTATATCAACTCTAAATATGTTTTTCCTTTATTGATGCTTATTGGAATTAGTATTGCTTTTACAGTAAACAAACAATCAACTGTTGATTTTTTAACCAACGAAAAACAAGTTAATCAACCTTCTGATATTGTAACTTCTTTAAGCAAAGAACAATCCAAACAAGTATATGATTTCTTAGTTGCCAAAAACCCAACAACAGAAACTACCGATTTAGAAGCTTTGTTAAGTTCTTTAAACGAAAATGAAATCCAATACAAAGCAGTTGTGGACTCTCTCCCTATTGATCAATCGTTGAAATATGAAAGTGGTTTCAGTTTATTCAAACACAAAATACCTATGTGGATTTTCTTGATATCACTAGTTTGTTTTGCCGTTTGGTCATGGAAGCAAAACTTGTCTTTAATTCCATTATTAGGACTTGTATGTTGTCTTTATATGATGGCGGAACTTAGTATCTGGAACTGGATATATTTCACTTGTTGGTTACTCATTGGGCTAATAATATATTTTAGCTTTAGCCACAAGAACAGTAAACTCAATCTCAAAAGATAATATAATTCAATACCCTCTATAAAGAATATTAACATTGTCTATCAAATATAGGCGAAACTATTCAGCCGTAACTGGATTAATAATAGCTGTTATTTTAGAAATGCTGTTGGCTGGAAAACCACCTTGTTGAGCATGATCTAGTATCATTTGTTCATTAGGGGCAATATAAACACAATAAATTTTATCACCCGTTACAAAACTTTCTACCCATTGAATTTGGGGTCCCATTTTACTCAATACCCCACAAGAAGTCTGTGAAATTCCATGTAACTGTTCAGAGGTTAAATTTCCTGCTCCAGGAATTTCTCGTTCAATAATATACTTTGGCATAATACATTGTTTTTTTTATCCTAATCGTATGGCTTTTCGGTTACTCCCCGTTTAATAGTGGTTTCTGGTCTCCACATTTTTGTTGCACTAAACTACAAAATTTTGTTTAAAATACTTACACTAAGCATAGCCTATTTTTCACTCAAATAATTGAGTTATAATTAAAAAATTAATAGGCTTAGGAAAACGGTTATTTATTGTAAATAAACTTGGATAAATTGTAATTTAACCAAAAATAAAACTTAAGAAAATTATCTTAATTAATTATATTGTTCATGTATTTTAACCCAAAAAAATAACATTTAACGGTAATCACCAAAAATCATTATATAATTAATAGTATTTTAAATAGATTTGGCAGACAAACAAACAGCTATTATTATAATGAGAACAGACTTAATCATCATAGGTATATTTGGAATTATAGTTATTAATTTAATTATCTTTTTTATTGCAAGAGGAAGAACAGTTGATAGAGGTTTAAAAAACTATTTGAAAAATACTTATAAAGAATAAATAGTTATATTTCCCAACTTCTTTTTTTTTTTAATTATAACCTGAACCACTTTAATCATTTGTGAATGATTAAATTTAGTTTTATTCTATTCTCCCATATATAATTATTTCCTAACCATCTTCTTTTAAGTAAATTAATAAGTACTCTATTACTTATGCAAGATTGGCTTAAAAAAATAGCACTTATTTAATTGGAGAAGTTAAGAATTCAGTAGCTTTTTTACATTATTATTTTTTTTATTAAAATGCTCTAACCATTGAAATTGAGATTGCAATTTAATTTTGTAATTTTGTGCCACAAAAGAGAAAACACACTAATTTTTTAACCATATGAATTCATTTGACGTTGTCATTATAGGTTCGGGACCAGGCGGATATGTCTCTGCTATTCGTTGTGCCCAGTTAGGTTTCAAAACCGCTATTATTGAAAAATATTCAACACTTGGAGGTACTTGTCTTAATGTAGGATGTATTCCATCTAAAGCATTATTAGCATCATCACATCTTTATGAAGAATTACAACATTTTGCTGACCACGGTATTGAAGTATCGGGTAAAGTAAAAGTTAATTTAGAGAAAATGATTGCTCGTAAACAAGCTGTTGTTGACCAAACCAGTGGTGGCGTTAAGTTCTTAATGGATAAAAACAAAATTAATGTTTTTGAAGGACTAGGTTCATTTGAAGATGCTACTCATGTAAAAATTACAAAAGCAGACGGATCTTCAGAAACAATCGAAGGTAAAAATATCATCATTGCTACTGGTTCAAAACCATCAACTTTACCTTTCATCAAATTAGACAAAGAAAGAATAATTACTTCTACCGAAGCTTTAAAACTACCTGAAGTTCCAAAACATTTAATTATTATTGGTGGTGGTGTTATCGGAATCGAATTAGGGCAAGTGTATTTAAGACTTGGTGCACAGGTTTCTGTAATTGAGTTTTTAGACAGAATCATTCCTGGTATGGATGGTGGTTTGTCTAAAGAGCTTACCAAAGTATTGAAAAAACAAGGTATGAAATTCTACACCTCACACAAAGTGAAATCGGTAGAACGAAAAGGCAAAAACGTAATAGTTCAAGCCGATGATGCTAAAGGAAATACTATAACTTTTGACGGAGATTATTTTTTAGTAGCTGTAGGTCGTCGTCCATATACTGATGGATTGAATGCCGATAAAGCTGGGGTAAAAGTAACTGAACGTGGAATGATTGAAGTGAATGACCATTTGCAAACTAATATTCCTAATATCTATGCCATTGGAGATGTTGTACGTGGTGCTATGTTGGCACACAAAGCGGAAGAAGAAGGTGCTTTAGTAGCCGAAATTTTAGCAGGTCAAAAACCACATATCGATTATAATTTAATTCCAGGTGTTGTTTACACTTGGCCAGAGGTTGCGGCTGTTGGTAAAACCGAAGAACAATTGAAAGCTGACGGCGTTGCTTATAAAGCCGGAAGTTTTCCTTTTAAAGCCTTAGGAAGAGCTCGTGCTGGCGGTGATTTAGATGGATTTGTTAAGATATTAGCCGATGCCAAAACTGATGAAGTATTAGGAATTCATATGATTGGAGCTCGTTGTGCCGATTTGATTGCCGAAGCAGTAACCGCAATGGAATTCAGAGCTTCAGCCGAAGATATCTCACGAATGTCACACGCACATCCTACTTTTGCCGAAGCAATAAAAGAAGCAGCTTTAGCTGCAACTGACAATAGAGCTTTGCACGTTTAATTTAAATTATCAAACCATAAAAAAAGCCGTTTCAATTGAAATGGCTTTTTTTTATAAATTATTAGATTGAATAAACTCTTTACAATACAATTTAATCTCTTCCCGCACTTTTCGAAATTCATTTAAAATTTCTTCTTCTGTTCCGATAGCTTTTGCTGGATCAGAAAAATTATAATGCAATCGGACTGCCTGTGTTTCAAAAAAAGGACAACGCTCTTTCGCATTATCACAAACGGTAATCACAAAATCAAATGGAATAGTATAATACTCATCTATGTTATTAGAAGTATGTTGTGAAATATCAATCCCATCTTCGAGCATAATTGCTATGGCTTTTGGATTAACACCGTGGGTTTCTACTCCTGCTGAATAGACTTGTACTTTATCATATTTGGAAAAATGCTCTAAATAACCATGTGCCATTTGACTTCGGCAACTGTTTCCTGTACATAAAACGAGAATTTTTATCATGGAGGTTATTTTCTTTTAAAGCCACAAAAAAGGAAATTTTGTAGTGTATCAAAAGGAGTTCTATGATCTTCAGTAAAGCATCCTTCTAGTTGGAATTCTTTTTCAAAAACGAATCTAAGGCTTTCCATATTGTACTGTTTAATATCTAAACCACTGCACTTTTTAGGCCCTTTATCTGAGAAAACCCCAATAAAAAATCTTCCAGTTTTAGATAATGCACTATCAACTAGTTCACCATAATGTTCAATATCTTTTGATTCTGTTAAAAAATGGAAACAAGCACGATCATGCCAAAAATCATAGTCTTCCGTTGGTTTAAAATCTAAAATATCCGTCTCGATAAAAGTTACATATTGTGCTTTTATTCCTAACCTCTTTTTTATTCGCTCAATAGCATTGGCAGAAATATCTAACAATGATAAATTGGTATAACCTAAATCTAACAAAGCATCAATCAAATAACTATCTCCTCCGCCAATATCAATAATCTTGGCATCCAATGGCAAATCTAAAGCTTTAATAAAATCTATAGAAGTCTGAGGGTAATTTTGATACCAACTTACTTCATTTTCATTTTTTGTGGCAAATACGTTTTCCCAATGTGATTTTTTATCCATATATTAAACTAATAGCTAGAGCAAATTAATAATTGTAAATCTAATATCAAAACCTAAAACAATATTTAAAATTGTTACACCCAAAGTAATGATAATTGGCTTTTTGTATTTTAAAACTTTTTCCTTCATACCTAACAGCAAGAAGATTCAGGAGTACAACAAGTAAGAGTAGTTTTACCCTCACTAAGTTTTACTTTTAATTTTTCTTGAGGAATACCACACTTATCATGAGCCAAACAATTAGTGTTTTTTGAGGTTAGTAAAAAATAAGTTCCATCATATTCTAGGCTGAACTTACCAATAGTATCCTGCATTTGATATTCTACTTCAATTTCCAAGTCATCTAATTGCAATGTCTTTTCCGAAAGTTCAATGATATGTACCAATTTCTCAGGATGTAAGCGATGATCATAATCATGAGCTTCCCACAATTGAAAATTAGCTACTTCTTCATTGCGTACTGTACCACCACAATCAATGAAATGTTTAGTTACTTTCCCAACTTCTGTAACATGAAAATGATTGGGTACTAATTTGCCGTTAGGTAATTTAAAAGCTATTGTAGGAAGTTTTTTTAATTCTGATTTTATTTGAGATAGTTTCATTTTTTAAATTGTTTAGATAATTAATTTATTTAGCGAAAGTTTTAACAGCATTTACTTTTTAATTTTTGCTTGATAACACCAAAATAGTTTTCAATTTTTTCTATAGTCGTTTCATTGATACAATAACAAATAGCTGTTCCTTCAATGCTTCCTTTGATAATATTAGCATTTTTAAGTTCTTTTAAATGCTGTGAAATGGTTGGTTGAGCCAACGGTAATTCATTTACAATATCACCGCAAATACAAGTATTCACAGATAATAAATAATCTACAATCGCTACACGAGCGGGGTGTGACAGCGCTTTAAAAAGAGTTGACATTTCATTATGTTCTTCGGAAAACGAAGCTGATTTTGATGCGCCCATAATAACTTTTATTTATATATTGCAATATTACGATATATAATTAATATAAAACCAAATAATTTTATAAATATTTATTAGGTACAGTCAAAACTTATCTATAATGCTAAATATTTTTACTACTTTTGGCATTTAAAATTTGTTAAAAATGGCTGTAATAACTTTAGGAGGAAGCCCAATACACACTAATGGCGAATTGCCTAAAGTTGGTGCAAAAGCTCCTGATTTTCAACTAATAAAAACCGATTTAGGAAAAATGACTTTGACTGATTTTGCAGGAAGTAAAGTTGTTTTAAATATATTCCCAAGCATTGATACCAGTACTTGTGCCACTTCGGTTAGAACATTTAATTCCGAAGCTAGTGCATTAAACAATACTAAGGTTTTGTGTATTTCACGTGATTTGCCATTTGCACAAAAACGTTTTTGTGGTGCTGAAGGATTGGATAATGTGATCAATCTTTCTGATTTTAATACTGGAAGTTTTGGAAAAGACTATGGCTTAGAAATAACAGAAGGTGTTTTTGCCGGTTTACATTCTCGTGTAGTCATTGTTTTAGATGAGAACGCAATAGTAAAATATGCTGAACAAGTAGCTGAAATTGGAAACGAACCTAACTATGAATTGGCTTTAGCTGCCTTATAATTTAATTGCAAATGGAATTTCAAAAAGACAACTCATTCTTCACTGGAAGATTAAAAAGCTTAGGTTTTGCTGTTAAAGGAGCTATCAAATTAATTACTACCGAACATAGTGTTATGGTTCAGTCCTCTGTTGGAGTATTGAGTATTATTGCTGGATTTTATTTTCATATTGACCGTTATGAATGGATAATGCAAATATTGGCATTTGGCTTGGTTTTAGGCATTGAAAGTTTAAATACTGCAGTGGAGAAAATGGCAGATTTTATTCATCCAGAGTTTCATGAAAAAATAGGTTTTATTAAAGATATTGCAGCCGGAGCTGTAATGTTTGCTGCCACAGCTGCAATTGCAGTTT
>CANJDA010000079.1 GCA_947472705.1 Flavobacteriaceae bacterium | reverse complement strand
CCTGAAACCCAGGGGTGTTTGTTTTCAAATCCTCTTGACAAGAAGAAAAAGCTAAAACTATTATAAGTAGGGACAAAAATCTTTTCATAACTTTCATTGTATTACACCACAAAAATAGTTTTTTAATGGAAAAATGCTAATTAAATTTAAAAAAAATAACGTTAAAATTAGAGAAGACAACAACTTAGATTTAAAAATATGAATTTCAATTAGTTTGTTTGCGAAAAAAAACTATCTTTGCGCCCTTAAATAACCGAGGTCGAGTACCTCAAATTAATCAAAAAGATTATGTCAGTAAAAATTAGATTACAAAGACACGGAAAAAAAGGGAAGCCTTTTTATTGGATCGTAGCTGCTGATGCTCGTTCAAAAAGAGATGGTAGATTCTTAGAAAAATTAGGAATTTACAATCCAAACACCAATCCTGCAACTATTGATTTAAACCTTGACCAAGCAGTTCAATGGTTACACAATGGAGCACAACCAACAGATACTGCAAGAGCTATCCTTTCTTACAAAGGAGCATTAATGAAACACCACCTTGATGGCGGGGTTCGTAAAGGAGCTTTAACGCAAGAACAAGCTGATGCTAAATTGGCTAAATGGTTGGAAGAAAAAGCCGGAAAAGTAGATTCTAAAAAAGAAGGTTTATCAAAAGCACAAGAAGCTGCTAAAGCAAAAGCTTTAAAAGCTGAAAAAGTGGCTAATGACAAACGTGCTGCTGCCGCTGTTGAAGCTGCAAAAGTTGAAGAAGTAGCTGATGTTGCTGAAGAAGTTGCAGTTGAAACTGTAGCTGAGGAAGCTCCAGAAGTAGTTGCTGATGTTGCTGTTGAAGAAACTGTAGCTGAAGTAGCTGTTGAAGAAACACCTGCTGCTGAAGAAGCTCCTGAAGTTGTTGCTGAAGAAGCACCAGCTGTTGAAGAGGCTCCTGCTGCTGAAGAAGCTAGCGAAGAAACAGAAGCATAATATTTTCAAGCAATTATGCGTAAAGACGATTGTTTCTATTTAGGTAAAATTGCAAAAAAATTTAGTTTCAAAGGGGAAGTCCTTATTTATTTAGATACAGACGAACCCGAATTATATGAAAATATGGAATCAGTATTTGTTGAGTTCAACAAAAATCTGGTTCCATTTTTTATTGAAAATAGTTCACTTCATAAAAACGATTTTCTTCGGGTGCAATTTGAAGATGTTGACTCCGAAGCCGAAGCCGACACCTTACTTGGCTGTGATATTTATCTTCCTTTATCCATGTTGCCTAAACTTGAAGGCAATAAATTTTATTTCCATGAAGTCATTGGTTTTGAGATTGAAGACAAACGTCTAGGAATATTTGGCATCATACAATCTGTTAACGACACTACAGCCCAACCACTTTTTGAAGTATTGAATGGCGAAGTAGAAATGCTGATTCCAATGATTGATCATTTTTTGGTAGAAATCGACAGAAAGAATAAAAAGGTTGTGATGGATTTGCCAGAAGGCTTAATTGAAATGTATCTTTAGAAGCTTTCTCCCGCTTTCCGCGCTACATGGTAGCCAGCTGCAATCGGGGCAATGAAACCCTTTTTCAAGCAAAAACTGTTAATCTCCACTCTAAATTTTTAAATGTTCCAATTCAAACAATTCACTATCCAACAAGATCGTTGTGCCATGAAAGTAGGCATCGATGGTGTTTTGCTTGGGGCTTGGTGCCCAATTGAAAACAATCCTTTTTCGGTTTTAGATATTGGTGCTGGCACTGGAATTTTAGCTTTAATGTTGGCTCAAAGAAGTAATGCCGAACAAATTGATGCCATCGAAATTGACGAAGAGGCTTACGAACAATGTGTTGAAAATTTTGAAGCCTCAACTTGGAGCGACCGTTTGTTCTGTTTTCACGCAGGTTTGGATGAATTTGTTGACGAACCCGAAGACGAGTATGACATCATCATTTCCAATCCACCGTTTTACTCTGAAGATTACAAAACCGACAACGATTCCAGAGATTTAGCCCGTTTTCAGGATGCACTACCTTTTGAAGATTTAATGGAAGCCGTTTCATTATTACTTACCGAAAATGGTGTTTTCTCTGTGATTATTCCTTTTAAAGAAGAAACAAAATTTATCGGCTTAGCCAAAGAATACAATTTATTTCCTTTCAAAATCACTAGAGTAAAAGGTACTCCAACCACCGAAATAAAAAGAAGTTTACTGGCTTTTTCCTTTATCGAAAAAACCACATTCCCTATTGATGAACTCGTTATCGAAACAGCACGTCATCAGTATACAGAAGAATACATCGCATTGACCAAAGATTTTTATTTGAAGATGTAGATTGAAAAATTATAACAATTGTTCCTCTAAATTTTAATTAAGATTATGTAGCTTTGCAAACGTTTTCGTAAACCAAATTTTAAACTATGAGACCCGATTTATTTCAAGCTCCTGATTACTACAATTTAGACGATTTACTAACGGAAGAACACAAATTAGTGCGTGATTCGGCTCGTGCATGGGTAAAACGTGAAGTTTCTCCTATCATTGAAGACTATGCACAACGTGCTGAATTCCCTAAACAAATCATCAAAGGTTTGGGCGAAATTGGTGGCTTTGGCCCTTATATTCCAGAAGAATATGGAGGTGCTGGATTAGACCAAATTTCGTATGGTTTAATCATGCAAGAAATTGAAAGAGGTGACTCTGGTGTTCGTTCTACTTCATCGGTACAATCTTCATTGGTAATGTACCCTATTTGGAAATATGGAAACGAAGAACAACGTATGAAATATTTGCCAAAACTGGCTACAGGTGAAATGATTGGTTGTTTTGGTTTGACTGAACCTGATCATGGTTCTAATCCTGGAGGCATGACGACCAACTTCAAAGATATGGGCGACCATTATTTGTTGAATGGTGCCAAAATGTGGATATCCAATGCGCCATTTGCTGATATTGCTGTGGTTTGGGCCAAAGATGAAACTGGTAGAATTCACGGTTTAATTGTAGAGCGTGGCATGGAAGGTTTTACCACTCCAGAAACACATAATAAGTGGTCACTTCGTGCTTCGGCAACGGGGGAATTAATTTTTGACAATGTTAAAGTTCCAAAAGAAAACTTATTGCCAAACAAATCAGGTTTAGGCGCACCACTTGGTTGTTTAGATTCGGCTCGTTACGGAATTGCCTGGGGTGCTATTGGTGCTGCTATGGATTGTTATGATACGGCCTTGCGTTATGCCAAAGAAAGAATTCAATTTGACAAACCAATTGCCGGAACCCAATTGCAACAAAAGAAATTGGCCGAAATGATTACCGAAATTACCAAAGCACAATTATTAACTTGGAGATTGGGAGTCTTGAGAAACGAAGGCAGAGCCACTTCCGCACAAATATCGATGGCGAAAAGAAATAATGTAGATATGGCGATTCATATTGCTCGTGAAGCACGTCAAATATTAGGCGGAATGGGAATAACAGGTGAATATTCTATTATGCGTCACAGTATGAATTTAGAGAGTGTAATTACTTATGAAGGAACGCATGACATTCATTTATTGATTACTGGAATGGACATCACAGGTATTTCTGCTTTTAAATAAAATTAGATTAAACAATAAATAAAATTGATATAAAATGCTTCTCTATTCAGGGAAGCATTTTTACTTTTGTGATGAATGTTAATAATCCTATTCGTTAGGATATTCGTATATGTAAAAAAACACGCTATGACCATTACCTCCATCAACGAAAAAATACAAATTCAAAAAGAAATTCTGTGGCAACATCCACTTTACGAAAAAGTAAAAACTTTGGATGATTTGCATAAATTTTTAGAAAGCCATGTCTATGCCGTATGGGATTTCATGTCGCTGTTAAAAGCATTACAAAGCAAACTGACCTGTACTACTACTCCTTGGTTTGCTTCTGAAAATCCTGAAACTCGATATTTAATTAACGAAATTGTACTGGCAGAAGAAAGTGATTTAACACTTGACGGAAAGCGTTTAAGTCATTTTGAAATGTATGTGGAAGCGATGCAAAGTTGTGGTGCAAATACCGCAGAATTGAATCAATTTTTGCAAAATGTAGTCAATACAAAAAATGTATTTATCGCCATTAAGCAAAGTAATTTACATCCCAATGTAAAAGCATTTTTAGATTTTACTTTCCGAGTAATTGAAGAAGGTAAAACCCATAAAATTGCAGCAGCTTTTACTTTTGGAAGAGAAGATTTGATTCCGACTATGTTTACCGAAATCTTAAAAAACTTCCAACAAAATTTCCCTGAAACGGATTTGTCAAAGTTGATTTATTATTTCGAAAGACATATCGAATTAGACGCTGACGAACACGGCCCTATGGCGATGCAAATGATTACCGAATTGTGTCAAGATGACGAACAAAAATGGAAAGATGTTGAAGAAATATCAATAACTGCTTTAGAAAAAAGAATTCAACTTTGGAATGCTATTGAAGAAAATATTCTAAAAAAAGAAATGGAATTGATATAATTTAAAAAGAAGGGAGCTATTTTTTATGCCTCTGGTGCTAGCTCTATAGCCAATCCATCAATAGCTTCTGTAATATGAATTTGACAGCCCAATCTACTGTTTTCTTTTACATTAAAAGCTTCCCAAAGCATGGCTTCTTCATCGGGGCCTTTTTCGGGTAAAGGGATGTCATTTAATACATAGCATTGACAAGAAGCACACATAGCCATACCGCCACAAATGCCAATAGTCCCCTCGGGAGCCAGTTCATAGGCACGAACAAGTTCCATGATACTCATGTTCATATCAGTAGGGGCTTGCACTTCGTGAGTTACCCCTTCGCGGTCGGTAATTTTTATTGTTATGTCTTGTGGCATATTATTCAATTGATTTAACAACTGCTTTTTCGGCTTCTTTTCGAGTGCCATCAAAACCATCTATTCCAGAAACTGTGGTGTATTTTAAAACATACTTTTTACCCGGATTAATTCGATTGTACACACTTTGACACATTAAAGTAGCTTCGTGAAAACCACACAAAATTAATTTTAATTTACCAGGATAAATATTGACATCACCAATGGCATATATTCCATCTATATTGGTTTGATAATCTAAAGCGTTATTTACTTTGATAGCATTCTTTTCAATTTCCAGTCCCCAGTTGGCAATGGCACCTAATTTTGGTGTTAACCCGAAAAGCGGAATGAAATAATCAGTTACTACATTCATTCGAGCTCCGTTCACTTCTATGTCAACAGATTCTATGCGTTCTGAGCCTTTGAAACCAATTACCTCAGCAGGCGTTATTAGTTTTATTTTTCCAGCCGATTTCAATTCCTGCACTTTTTCAACTGAATCTAAAGCCCCACGAAACTCATTTCTTCGGTGCACCAAGGTAACAGAAGCAGCAACATCCGCTAAGAAGACACTCCAATCTAGAGCAGAATCTCCACCGCCAGAAATCACTACATTTTTTCCTCTATATTTTTCAGGATCTTTCACAAAATAATCTACGCCTCGATCTTCTTTTTCGTAAAATTCTAAATCTTTAAGAATAGGTTTTCTCGGTTCAAAAGTACCTAAGCCTCCTGCAATAGCAACTGCCTTAGCATGGTGTTTTGTGCCTTCATTTGTAGTTACTATAAAAGTACCATCTTCTAGTTTGTCTATGGTTTCGGCAGTTTCTCCTAAAGTGAATCCAGGTTGAAATTGCTTAATTTGTTCCATTAGATTGGTTACCAAATCCCCAGCTAATACTTCAGGATAACCTGGTATATCATAAATGGGTTTCTTAGGATACAACTCTGATAATTGTCCGCCAATTTGTGGCAAAGCATCAATAAGGTGGCATTTTAGTTTTAATAATCCGGCTTCAAAAACGGCAAAGAGTCCTGTAGGTCCGGCTCCGATTATAAGTATATCTGTTTCAATCATTTTTTTTCGTGGCATAATATCGGAATTTGAAACAACAAAGTTTGTCAAACTTCGATTTAAATACTATGATTTTTATCATTATTGTATGCGTTAGGGATAGAAGCGAGCTACCGTGTAGCGCGGATAGCCCGACCCTGAACTTGTTTCAGGGTAACGCCCAAACATTAAGCAATATTTTCTACGGTTTCTATTTGTGGTGCGTACTTTTTGATGGTGGTTTCAACTCCAGCTTTGAGGGTCATTTGATTTACACTACAACCGGTACAAGCCCCTTCAAAACGCACTTTTACGTGTTTTGCATCTTCGATGGATACCAAACTAATGTCACCACCATCCGAATTCAGAAAAGGTCTGATTTCGCTTAGTGCTTTTTCAATGTTTAAAGTCAATTCTTCTGTTGTCATTTTTATTTTCCTTTAACGGCAGAACATCCTGCCATAGTAGTTATTTTGATGGCTTCGGTAGGTGGTAAACTTTGGTTTCGGTTTACAGTTTCCTGCACTACATTTCGGGTAATTTCTTCAAAAACACTTTCAATTACTGAAGCGGTTTGCAACGCTGCCGGACGACCGTAATCCCCTGCTTCGCGAATGCTTTGTACCAAAGGAACCTCTCCAAGGAAAGGCACTTGCAAATCTTCTGCTAGGTTTTTGGCACCTTCTTTTCCGAAGATATAATATTTATTGTTTGGCAATTCTTCTGGAGTGAAGTAGGCCATGTTTTCTATAATTCCTAATACTGGGACATTAATACTATCGGAAAGGAACATTGAAACTCCTTTCTTAGCATCGGCTAAGGCAACGGCTTGTGGCGTACTTACAACAACAGCTCCTGTAATAGGCAACGATTGCATGATAGATAAATGAATATCGCCGGTTCCTGGTGGCAAATCGATTAGCATAAAATCTAATTCGCCCCAAGCGGCATCAAATATCATTTGGTTTAACGCTTTGGAAGCCATAGGACCACGCCAAATACCGGCCTGACTTGGAGCAGTAAAAAATCCAATGGAAAGCAATTTGATTTCATAGCTTTCAATAGGTTTCATTTTTGATTTTCCGTCAACTTCTATAGAGATTGGTTTTTCGTTTTCTACATCAAACATAATTGGCATAGAAGGACCGTAGATATCTGCATCAAGAATACCTACTTTAAAACCCATTTTGGCCAAAGTTACTGCCAAGTTAGCTGTAACTGTTGACTTACCAACACCGCCTTTTCCTGAAGCTACAGCAATAATATTACTGATACCTGGAATGGCTTTGCCTTTAATCTCGTTTGGATTGCTTGTTGGAGTTTCCACTTTGATATTAACTTTCACGACTGCATCGGGTGAGAATTTATCATGGATTAGCTTTTTGATATCGTCTTCGGCCCGTTTTTTTATGTGCATGGCTGGTGTTGCAATTACTAAATCAACGACTACTTCGTTGCCGAATGTTAGTACATTTTTAACGGCACCACTTTCGACCATATTTTTACCTTCGCCTGCAATGGTAATGGTTTCCAATGCTAAAAGGATTTCTTTTCTGTCTAATTTCATTTCACTATTTATGCTTATCAGTTCTTTTTATTTAAACTGAATTTAGATTGCAAAGATAATAGGAATTACAAAGAAATTATCCATATTGAATTGAAATTATTGATGCACAAATAAAGTAATTCACAGGTGTTTAAAATAATCTCATCCTGAAATTAAAATTCAATTCTAATGAACAGAAAATAAATTGATGCTGATGATTCTTTCAAAAGATGTACATGTTTTTATAAAAAGATGTACACCTTTTACTTAAAAGATATATATGTTTTACTAACTTCAGGCTGCCAAAAATGCTTGTCAAAATCAACGATTTGATTATTGACTACTTTCACTCCTTCGTTTTCTAGAAGTTGTTGCATCAGGTTAGTTCCTTCAAAATGGTGTTTGCCTGTGAGCATTCCTATTCTGTTAACTACTCGGTGTGCTGGTACATCTTCGCGACTATGACAGGCATTCATTGCCCAACCTACCATTCGGGCGGAACGGGCAGTACCCAAAACTTTAGCAATAGCGCCATAAGAGGTAACTCTTCCTTCTGGGATTTGACGTGCAATGTCATAAACTCTTTCAAAAAAATTAGCCTCCATTATCCCCAAAATAATTTGATGATAGTAATCACTGCCATAAAAGTAGTAACCGAACCAATAATGGTATTGATGTTTCGCAATAAGAAATCGGTTTTGTTTTGTATGGCCTTAAAAGAAACAATATATAAGTAAAACACGGTAAATGAACCTAAAACCACTCCTGAAACAAAAGAAAAAATTTGTACTTTTTCAAATTGGAAATAATTGGAACTAGCCAAACTCATACTGGCAAAAACATAGAACGGTATTGGCAAAAAATTAAGCATTGACAAAAACATACCAAAGAAAAAACGATTGGATTTACCGTTTATTTTAATTTTTGGATTTAGTTTTTTAGGTCTCTTAGCAATCCAAAAAAAGTAAAAACTTAATCCTGTAAACACAAAAATCCCAATTTCTTGTAAAGTGGTTACAATTTCTTGATGGTTACTTATGAAACGAGAGAAAAGGACGGCAATTAACGTTTGGAAAAAAACGACTACTGAGGCTCCAACGGCAAAGCTTAATGCTTCATTTCTGCTTTCTTGTAAACTTATTTTAGCCGCTGTCATATTAAGCAATCCTGGTAGAATTACCGCCAGGAACGCAATGCAAAAGCCTAAAAAAAGCGGCAGAAAAAAAGTCATCTATTTGATTTTGAAACGAATATACGTAATTGCTTTGTTGATTTCCAAATATTGTTTTTCGTAAAACGTTTGGATAGCGGTTACTTCATTTGGCGCACCTTCGTTTTTATAAACATTATGATTGGCATATAGCACTTCGTGCCCTTCTCCATGTAATAACCCTAAAGTATAACCATGCATGAATTCGCTGTCGGTTTTGAGATTTACAACGCCATTGGGTTTTAATATTTTCTTGTACAACTGCAGGAATTCTGAATTGGTCATACGGTGCTTGGTGCGTTTGTATTTGATTTGTGGATCGGGAAAAGTGATCCAAATTTCATCTACTTCTTGTTCAGAAAAAATAAAATTTATGAGTTCTATTTGAGTTCTAACAAAAGCCACATTATGCATCCCACTTTCAACAGCGGTTTTGGCACCACGCCAAAAACGTGCTCCTTTGATATCAATGCCAATAAAATTTTTATTAGGAAAACGCTCGGCTAAACCAACGGAATATTCTCCTTTGCCACAGCCTAATTCTATAATGATTGGATTATTGTTTTTGAAAAATTCTGAACTCCATTTACCTCTCAAAGGAAATTCACCGCTTACGACTTCTTCTCTTGTTGGTTGAAAAAAATTTTCAAAAGTTTCGTTTTCCTTAAATCGCTTTAATTTATTCTTACTACCCACAAACTTATTTTTTTGGTAAAATTAAGGAAATATAAACTATTCAATATCTTTTTTATCTTGCTACTAAATATAATGTATCTTGAACACTTGGAAACAGCAAAAAGAAATTTACTTATTGCACCATTAAATTGGGGGT
>CANJDA010000078.1 GCA_947472705.1 Flavobacteriaceae bacterium | reverse complement strand
GCTGTGAAAAATAGCACTGAAAAAATTATTGAAAACCATATTGTTTTCCGATTTTCTTTTGAAACGATTGTTGTCATAAAATTTCTGGTAACTAGTATATATGCACAAGTTTATGCATCTTTTTTGATGAACACAAATAACTAATCAAGTTTTTTCTTGTTGTTAGTGTCTACCAATCGATCTAATGGACTCTGAATCTTATCTACAGCACTCTTGGTTAAATGAGTGTAAATCGTAGTGGTTTTAATACTCGAATGACCCAAAAACTGCTGTATGTAGCGAATGTCAGTGCCGTTTTCTAACAAATGGGTAGCAAAACTATGACGCAAAGTATGCACGGTGGCTTTTTTCTCTAAACCACTTCTTTTCAAAGCTTCCCGCATAGTCGTTTGTACACTCCCCACACTCAAAGGCTCTCCCGCATACTGCCCCTGAAAAACATAGTGCTTACCATTGTACAACTCTTTGTAAATTTTCAACGATTGCACAATAGAGTAGGGCAACATCACCATCCTGTCTTTCTTGCCCTTGGCATTTTTGATGTGTATTTTATACTCCTCAAATAAAATATCCCCCCATTGCAAGTTCACAATCTCGCTAACACGCAACCCAGCACCATAACCCACCAAAAGCAATAGCTTGTGCTTGGGATTGTCAACCACTTGAAAGATCCGTAAACATTCATCCATAGTCAAAACAACCGGTAGTTTCTTTTCTTTCTTTGGGCGAGGGAGCTTAAAGTCATACTCACTTTTGTGCAATACTTGTTGGTAATAAAAATGCAACCCATTCACCATACTATGTCCTGTACTGGCCGAAAGTCCTCGCTCCATCAACGAGCCCAAATAGCGAATGATTTCCTTAGGAGCAATAGTTTCGGGATCTCGATACTCAAAATGCCGTAAAAATTGTATAAAAACATTAGTGTAAGTACGCATCGTGGCACTGCTGTAATTCAACGCCAATAGTGTATCTACCATATTCAATACAAACTCATGCCCCTTTTCTGGTAGCTGTTCCAACAATCCCTGCTTGGTTTTGGCTAAATCAAAACGCTTTTTATTGGGTAAATGCTGTTTTTGCAAATAGCCCAATGGTAATTCGTTGATGATCATAATTTCTAAAGGCTCCATTTGCAATTGCAAACTCTCATATACTATAGGAGCGGCAGGAAGCAAATAACAGTCTTTGGATTTACTATAACGCATCATCGAAAATCGTTTCATTTTTTCATGTATAGCCACTAGCTTCGGGATATAAACTGCCATCCAAGCGGTATCTTCGGGGTGCGTAGTAATCCTAATGCTTTGTCCTCTATAAGTGGTTTCTTTGGATAAGTAGTCTTCACCAAAAAAAGGGGAAACCTGCAATATTTGTTCTACTTCCTCTTTTACTTTAGGATGGCGCATGGCCATAAAACATTGATAATTAGAATTCCAATACACTCCTTTTATTTTTAATAAAGCTTTATGGGTGCTTTGATGGTATCCCATTTTAAAAACCCAATATTTCCCAACATTTTGTAACAATGACAAACGCAGTTTTGTCTCAAACGGAGATTTATCCGCTTTGTGGTCAGGGTTACTTGCTTTGTACAAATCTAACTGACTTTCGCTTTCCGCTATGGGTGAATGGTCACGGCGCTCGCCGGTCACCTGTGGCGATGGTATTGTTCCTGTTGGAGATTTTATTTTAAACGAATTAAAATGCTGCTTTACTTTAGCATAGGTCTTCACATCATAATCAACATACCAACAAGAATGTGTCTTGCTGAAGGTACCACCAATGGCTTTCAGTATTTTTATCTTTTCGGTATCATATTCAAAAAAAATGCCAATCCTAAAAGCGTCTCGATGCCATATCTTTTTGAGAGTGATGGACATAATTAGCTTAAATAAAGAGCTAAAAGTAATACTTTTTACTTACAAAAACAAATAAAAGTAGGATTAATCGTGGTTTGAATACCTACATTCCTCTTTAGAAGCAATGTTTTTAGTTAACCAAACTATTTCCTGATGGGTAGCTTTTTCAATATTTCTAAAGTGCCGTGTAAGTGCCGTGTAAGTGCTGTACAATTGCTGTAACAATAAAAAATAGTGCTGTAAGGAGTAGTTAATTGCTGTAAACTACTGCAATAAGAAAAAAAATAAAGCAACAAAATAATAGGAGTTAAACAAAGTGTATTACGTATTCCAATTCAGGAATGGTTTAATAAACTACTTAAATGGATTAAGGAGAAAAAAAACTCTATTAAATTAATAAACAATATTTTATTCCAAAAAATCCATGTCCTTGTGATGGGTCTCAGCTATAGTAATTGCTGAGTAAAATGCCAATGCAAATACAATCAGAGCCACCAATGATGCCGAAACTATTACGCTAGTACTAAGCTTAAAGAAATTGAACAGTAACAACATAGGAGGAACCATACCTCTTACGATGTTAGGAATAGTAGTGGCGGCAGTGCTTCGAAGATTGGTGCCAAATTGTTCGGCGGCCAAAGTAACAAACATCGCCCAAAAACCAGTGCCTAACCCTATCCAAGCACAATAAAAATAATACATAAAGGCTGTATTTACACCGCTAAATAGTAATAAGGCAACTCCTAAAAGGGTAAAGCTCAAAAAGTACAACATAGTTTTTTTACGCGACTCAAGCCGTTGGGCTATAAACCCACTACTGAAATCTCCCATAGCGGCAAAAAGGTAGGTCCATAGTATGGCTTTACCGGGGTCAATAGAAGCAATGCCCATTTCGGGAGCAAACTGATTGGCCATAAACACCAATATTCCTATACAAAACCATATAGGTAGGCCTATGGCAATGCATTTTAAATATTTAATAAAGCGTTCCGTATGGGTAAAGAATGAGAAGAAATCTCCTTTTTTAATGTGCTTATGTGATTTTGTCGAAGTATAAATACCGCTTTCGGCTACCCTTACTCGAAGCACAAGCAAAGCTAAACCCAAGGTTCCGCCTATAAAATAAGCGGTAGTCCAACTTCCGGCGAGCTCTACCGTTAGTTCAGCTACTACGGCGCCCAATATCCCAAAGCCAGCGACTATAGAAGTGCCTATGGCGCGCAATTCTTTAGGCAAGGTTTCTGAAACCAATGTTATTCCGGCACCCAGCTCTCCGGCCAATCCTACACCGGCTACAAAACGGAGTAGGGCATAGATAATCGCTTTATCGCCAAAATTCATTTGGGGTAGTAACCCACAAGCAATATTCGCCAAAGAATAAACCAATATAGAGCCAAACAAGACTGAAAGCCTTCCTTTTTTGTCGCCATATACACCCCAAAGTATACCACCCAACAGCATACCAGTCATCTGGAAATTAATAATCATCGTACCCGCTTCATCGGCATCAAGTCCCAAATCGGTCAAACTAGGGATGCGCACTATGCCAAAAAGCAATAAGTCATAGATGTCTACAAAATAGCCTAATGCGGCAATAATTACAGGAAAACTAAACAGGATTCGCAATTTTTCTTGTCGGGTAAAGGTTCTCATTAGGTTGGTTTTTGGTGCAATAAATATATAAAAATAAATAGTATTTATAACCATTACAGTCACTTCGAGTGTCCCGACTTGTCGGGATGTATCGAGAAGCCTATATTACACAAATGCCATAAAAGCTCCCCTCCTCATTGAGGAGGGGTGGCGCCACTTTAGTGGTGACGGGGTGGTTGTTCTAAGATTAGTAGGTTGTAACTTTTAGTGGTGTTGGAGTGGTTAAAAAAAAACCTGCAAGAAATCAATCCTTGCAGGCTCTTGTAATAGAAGAGATTTTATTATAACCCTAAAGCAGTTCTAGTTTTGGGTAACAAACCATCTTTATGTAATAATACTGAAATTGATTTTAGTCTAATATATGCCACACTCATATAAATATATCCTTCCTTCCCCGATTCGTTGCCCCAAGAATTTTTTACTTTGTAATAAAGATTTCCTTTTTGGTCTATTACTTTTCCCACTATGTGCATTAAGTGATCATCAGTGGTGCTGTAGTTTTCAAAAAGCTCTTGACGATATTCGGGTGTTATTTGTTTTTCGGGTTTAATTTCGGTTAAAATAGCGGTGGCATCCGCAGGTTTATTAGGAACAACAGCCATACCATATTTACCCGAAAAAGTAGCTTCACTAACATCAGTGTCTAGAGCAATAGTAAAGCCTTTATCTAAAGCATAATCAATATTTTGTATATATTCATCTAAAGGCAAATTGTAAAACAATCCGTTAGAAAAATTATCGGGTATATCTAATAAAAAAGGCTTATAATTAACTTCATGGGTATATGAAGAAATTGTTACATAATCTTTTGGATTGAGTTTGGTGCTTTCAAAAAACGATTTAGGCGTATATTCTTTTCCTTCATAAGTAAACTTAGTAGGGTTTGTTCCCATATAAGTATCTAATACAGTATTAACCTCTGATTTCCATACTGGATTTAAAAGATTTTCCGGATGAGCCACATGGCCTTTAAGAATTGTTTCTAATCTGGCTTCCATTTGAGAATGGTTGTATTTGCCATTTTCGTCCTTTTTACCCACAAAAGCACTCTGTGGTACTACACCATAATCACGAGCAGAGTTGATAACATCGTGGGCTAATCCCCCTTCGCCAAACTGAGCATGGCCTTGTCTCATTACATATACCCAAGCTTTTTTAGGGTAGGTGTTTCTAACGTTGTACATTTCCGATAAGTCAATGTGTTTGCCAGTCAAACGTATAATTTCGGCCTCTAAAAAAGAAGTAGTCGAAAAACTCCAACAAGTTCCAGTTTGATCTTGAGAAATAACAGGGTTGGCTTCTATGTCTTTAAGTGATTGAAAAACATAGGATTGCGAAAAGCCCACCAGTCCAAAAAATAGAAAGCCTAGGCTGAAAATAGATTTATTCATAAGTATTGTGCTAAGTTTTTAGTTTTGTTTTAAAAATGATTTATTTTTACGCTAAAATAGTGTAAATCCTAATTCGCACTATTGTTTTTAGAAAAAAATAGCAAAACCTAAACAGCAACCCTTTTGCAATGGATACAATCAATTGGAAAACAGTTCGAGAATTTGAAGATATCACCTATAAAAAATGCAACGGTGTAGCCAGAATAGCATTTAATCGACCAGATGTTCGCAATGCCTTTCGACCAAAAACTACGGCTGAATTGTTAGAAGCGTTTCACGATGCCCAAGAAGATACTTCTATTGGCGTAGTGTTGCTTTCTGCCGAAGGACCTTCGTCTAAAGACGGTGTGTACTCGTTTTGCAGTGGTGGTGATCAAAAAGCGCGCGGTCATCAAGGATATGTGGGTGATGACGGCTACCATCGATTGAATATTTTAGATGTACAACGATTGATTCGGTTTATGCCTAAAGCAGTAATTGCAGTAGTACCAGGTTGGGCAGTGGGTGGAGGTCATAGTCTGCATGTAGTGTGTGACTTGACTTTAGCAAGTAAAGAACATGCTATTTTTAAACAAACTGATGCCGATGTGACGAGTTTTGACGGAGGCTATGGGTCAGCGTATTTGGCTAAAATGGTCGGACAAAAGAAAGCCCGAGAGATTTTCTTTTTGGGACGAAACTACACTGCACAAGAAGCTTTTGAAATGGGAATGGTCAATGCTGTCATTCCGCATGATGAATTAGAAAACACAGCCTACGAGTGGGCACAAGAAATATTGGCTAAGTCGCCAACCTCCATTAAGATGCTTAAGTTCGCAATGAATTTAACCGATGATGGTATGGTAGGACAGCAGGTTTTTGCTGGTGAAGCTACACGTTTAGCCTATATGACAGAGGAAGCTAAAGAGGGAAGAGATGCCTTCCTGGAAAAGAGAAAACCCAACTTTCAAAAGAAATGGTTGCCTTAGCGTATACTTGTCTAAAAATCTAAATTATCTAAGAAGTCTAAATATCTAAATTATGAAGCATTGGATTGAAGCCGCTAGAGTGCGAACCTTACCACTTTCCGTTTCTGGAATTATAGTGGGGAGTTTTTATGCCATGTCGCAAGCCATGTTTAACTGGAAAATAGTCGTATTTGCTTTGCTTACTACTTTGGGGTTGCAAATTCTATCCAATTTTGCCAATGATTATGGCGATGGTGTCAAAGGAACTGATAACGAGAATAGAGTAGGTCCTAAACGAGCCATTCAAAGCGGTAGTATTACTCCGGTACAAATGAAACGAGCTATGGCTATAATGTCTTTAGTGACGCTTGGTTTTGCCATAGCATTAATTTACTTTGCTTTCAAAGAAAGCTATTTGTTGTATTCTGTTGTGTTTTTGATTTTAGGAATACTGGCTATAGCATCTGCAATTCGATATACAGTAGGCAAAGGGGCTTATGGGTACCGAGGGTATGGCGACTTATTTGTTTTTGTTTTCTTCGGATTGGTTAGTACGTTTGGTGTGTATTTTATGTTCTCAAAAACATTAGATTGGTTATTATTATTGCCAGCAACGGCTATAGGGTTTCTAAGCGTTGGGGTTTTAAACCTAAACAACATGCGCGATGAAGAAAGCGATAGAAAGTCGGGCAAGAACACCATAGTAGTGAAAATGGGTGGTGCTACTGCTAAGAAATACCACTTTTTCTTGGTGATTTCAGCTATGGTTATGGTGCTAATCTTTGCCTTTTTAAATGATTTTCATTTTGATCAATATATTTTCATAGTGGCTTATTTTCCTTTGATTAGCCATTTGATAACAGTATACAAAAACAACAACCCAAAGCTTTTGGATCCCGAGTTGAAGAAGTTGGCTATCAGTACCTTTTTGCTTTCCATTCTGCTGGCTTTGTGCCTAATTTTTTTCATATCAGACATGATTGTTACTTACGTTTAAATAAAAAATAAGTTATGAAAATTACATTTTACGGACACGCTTGTATCGCAATTGAAGTAGGAGGTAAGCATATTTTGGTAGACCCTTTTATAACCGGAAATCCAAAGGCTTCTCATATCGACATCAATGCTTTAAAAGCTGATTATATATTGCTTACTCATGCACACAACGATCATATACTTGATGTAGAGGCCATAGCAAAGCGAACAAATGCTACCGTAGTGTCTACTTACGAAGTAGCAGTTTATTTCGGAAACAAAGGCATAAAATACCATCCTATGAACCATGGAGGTGGCTGGCAGTTTGACTTTGGTAAAGTGAAAGTAGTCAATGCGGTACACTCTAGCTCGTTTCCCGATGGTAGCTATGGAGGAAATCCAGCTGGTTTTGTAATTGAAGGCGAGCATAAAAACATTTATATCTCGGGCGACACCGCACTAACCATGGATATGAAGTTGATTCCGCTAAGAACCAAGCTAGATTTAGCCATTCTTTCTTTGGGCAACAACTTCACTATGGATGTTGAAGATGCTATCATGGCTGCCGACTTTGTAGCATGTGATAAGATTCTTGGCTGTCATTTTGATACGTTTGGCTTTATTGTAATTAATCATGACGAAGCCAAAAAGAAATTCTTTGATGCTGGTAAAGACTTGATGCTTTTAGAAATAGGAGAGAGTATAACGCTTTAAAATGAAAGCAACCTACCACAAGTATATATTACACTTTAAAAACCCCTCAGGAACCTCAAGAGGGATTTTGACAACCAAAGAAACTTGGTTTATAGTTTTAGAAAAAGACGGCAAAAGTGGAATAGGAGAGTGTGGTATACTTCGTGGTCTATCAGCAGATGATAGACCTGATTTCGAAACAAAGCTGCAATGGACCTGCAATAATATCCATCTAGGAAAAGATAAACTTTGGGAAGCCTTGATTGAATTTCCTTCTATACAGTTTGGTGTAGAAATGGCTTTACTGTCTTTATCAAGTGAAACTCCTTATGATTTATTTCCATCCGATTTTACAAAAAGCAATAAAAGCATTCCAATAAACGGACTCGTTTGGATGGGGGATGAGGACTTCATGAAGCAACAAATCGAAGCTAAAATAAAGGAAGGTTATAACTGTATAAAGCTCAAGATAGGTGCTATCGATTTTGATAAGGAGCTGGCTTTATTGCACTTTATTAGAGCTAATTTTGACGAGAACACTATAGAAATTAGAGTTGATGCTAACGGTGCTTTTGATTCAAATAAAGCTTTATATAAATTAAATCAATTAGCTGGTTTTAAATTACATAGTATTGAGCAGCCTATTCAAAAAGGCGACACTGTCACGATGTCAGTTTTGTGTAAAAGTACGCCAATTCCTATAGCTTTAGATGAGGAGTTGATTGGGGTGTTTTCTTGGGGTGATAAAGAAAAGTTGTTACAAAAAATACAACCACAATACATTATTTTAAAGCCAAGTTTCATAGGAGGTTTTAGAGGTACTTTAGAATGGATTACCTTGGCTAAAAAGTATAATGTTGGTTGGTGGATTACTTCAGCTTTAGAAAGTAATATTGGTTTGAATGCTATAGCTCAATTTACATTTTTGCAAAATAACCCTATGCCTCAAGGTTTAGGAACCGGAAGTTTATATACCAATAATTTTGATGGACCTCTAACAGTTTCTAACGGTCAACTATGGCATGATAATACCAAAAAGTGGCATTTTACTTTATAAAATAATTAGCTATGAAAAAAATAACTATTCCTATCTTGATGTTTACATCATTATTATTTTCCCAAAGCAAAGACGAACAAATGCTTAAGGAGATATACCGTTTTTCATTAACCAATGCACAGTGCTATTCTTGGCTGGATGATTTGTCAAACAAAATCGGACAACGAATATCAGGCTCAGTGGGTGCCGAAAAAGGTGTAGCCTATACCAAACAAAAACTGGAAACCTTAGGATTAGATAAAGTATACCTGCAAGAGGTAATGGTACCCAAATGGGTTAGAGGAGAAAAGGAAACGGCGTATATTTTAGATAACAAATCTAAAACAGTTGTGCCTATTTGTGCTTTAGGAGGCTCTGTCGCAACTAATAAAAAAGGGATAACCGCTGAAGTGCTAGAAGTACAAGGTATCGAAGAACTTAAACAACTAGGAGCCGATAAAGTAAAAGGGAAAATTGTGTTCTACAACCGTCCTATGGAACCCGAAAACATAGAAGCGTTCAAATCGTATGGGAATTGTGTTGATCAACGTTATTCAGGTGCGAAAGAAGCAGCTTTATTAGGAGCGGTAGGAACGATAGTCCGTTCTATGAATTTACGTTTGGATGATTTTCCACATACTGGTGCTCAGAGTTATGGGGATTTACCCAAAGAAAAATGGATTCCAACAGCGGCTATAAGTACCAATGGTGCTGAATTGTTGAGTAAAAAGCTAAAAGCCAACAGTCAGTTGCAATTTTACATGAAGTTGTCTTGTCAACAATACGAAGATGTACTTTCCTATAATGTCATCGGCGAAATAACAGGTGATGAACATCCAGAAAAGATTATGGTAGTTGGAGGTCATTTAGATTCTTGGGATTTAGCAGATGGCTCTCAAGATGATGGTGCTGGTTGTGTGCAAGGAATGGAAGTAGTAGAAATTTTTAAGAAGTTAAACTATAAACCTAAAAATACAAT
>CANJDA010000077.1 GCA_947472705.1 Flavobacteriaceae bacterium | reverse complement strand
TTAATATCCGAAATTCGGTCTGCAAAGAAACTACTTTTTTCTGGATATTTCAAAATTAATATTTCATAGGCTTGAATTGCTTTAGAATATTTCTTTTGTTCCAGATAAACACGGGCCAAAGTTTCCGTCATTAAATAAGAAGTGTCATCGGAAACGGCTTCAATTACGGGCACTGTAGCGTCTTTGGCAATTGGCGAAATCTTCGGATTATTCTCGATAAATTTATCTATTAAATCTAGTTTTTTCTTTTTTTCTTCATTAATAACAGTAGTAGATTCTTCGCGTATAATTGGTTTTAATCTTGATAATTGTAACCATTCTTGAAAAGAATGTTTTTCGCTTTTAGAAAATTCTAATGGTTTGCCTATAGCTAGTTTTTCTTGAACTTTTTGTTCTTCTGTAGTTGTAGCTTCTTTAATTGAAGTTAAAATAGATTGTTCTAAAGGGTCAATGTTTGAAAACTTGGCTTCTACAATTACTTCTTCACTACCAACCACACTCATATTCATCAACTCTTCCAATTTCTTTTCATATAATCCTTTTTGGACAGAAATAAAGGAATCTGAGGTAATAAAATCAAATAAAATACTGCGGTCTGTAGTATAAGCTGCCGAAACTTTTAAGGCATAGTTGTAATTAAAACTATCTTGATTATACAAATGTTTCAACTTTAATACCCTTGCGCTTTGGAAATAAGGAAATGCCAAAAGAACATTATCTAATGTGTCTGCATACCTTTCATTGATGGCTTCAGGTTTGTTGAGTAAGTAGGTGTAATCGGTTAAATTCATATTACCATTTGGCCAATGATTCATTAAAAATATCTTGAGTGATGCGTTCAAAAATTACATCAATAGCTTCGTTTAGTTTGGCACCAATAAGTTGTGTTGAACCGTCATAATCGTAATAAAATGAAAAGCGTTTTTCAAAGTTATCGGCTTCTTTATTTTTATTGCTAAACCGAACATTTACAGAAATCGTTAGTCGGTTTTGAGCCGCTTTTTGATCAGCAGTAGCGGTCATTGGTGTAATTCTATACTCGGTAATTTCACCTTCATACAATAAATCACCATTTGAACTAGTCAAATTCAAATTGGTTTGGTTTTGAATTATATCTTGTAGTTTAAGGGTAAAGTTTCTTTCTAATCCAGGTTCTATTATTTCGGCATTATTCTGAAAATAATTCACCTGAAATGTTTTGGCATCTATTTTTCCGGTTCCTGTAAAATTATAATAACCACAACTATTGAATGATATAGCTATGAAAAAAACAAGAATGATTTTGAAAAATTTCATGGTAACAATTAAAGACCGCTAAAGTAATTCTTTATTTTGAATTATGGAAGTACATCCCCTTGGTAGTAATATTTTGCAGAAACTAGACTACCTACATAAACGTTGTTTGAATAATCGTTTCTTGTTTGTGTCTGAGGTAAATTAATTGAATTATAAATATAGCTATATGTATTACTTTCAGGATCTATTGAATAGTAACCTTGTGAAATAATGTTATTAGCTGAAGAAAGACTTCCATAAAAAAACTCTGTATTAATTAATGATTTTAATCTAAAAATTGGTAACAAGGCATTTTTTAATGGATTGATTTTATTGTCAAACTCATAGTGAGTATATATATCAGTATTCCAACTATAATTATTGTATGAATTCATGTTACCTATGGTATAGCCACAATAATAATCGGAATTGTAAACATCTATGGTATCGTCATAGACTAAATGAGATTCTATAACTAAAAACTCTGAATTCAAACTACAGCTATAATCATCGAATCCAATAGTATAATAATAACGATTTTCAGTGGGATTGTAGTTATAATGTTTCCCATTGATGACTGTAATCCTGTTGCTCGTATCGTAGGTAATAAGATAGTTTTCTGTTGGAGATCCAACTTCGAATTTTGTATCTTGGACAACATTGTTATCAGCGTCATAAATAAATTTTTCTATTAATGTTCCGTCTGCTTCAGTAATATCAGTTAATAAACCATCAGAATTAAAAAGCCATCTTTTTTCAAAAATAGAACCAGGATAGAAATCTACTCTTTGTAATAAATTGGGATTTACTGAAACACTTGAAGATTCAGTACTGCAGGAAATAGAAATAACAACAAAACAAAATATAAAATAGAACTTTTTCATTATGAGTGTTTTAGTTCTATAAAAGTATGAAAATATTTTTTTTAAAAATCTTAATTATTGAAGAGTTAAAATTGGTATATGTAATCTGCAAAAGCATAAAAAGCGATAGCATTGTTACTGCTGTCTAAAACCTCTACCCCAATTGAGAAATCTTTACGGTTATGGGTTGGATTAGTAGAAGTATCAGAAGCTAAACCATAATGATAATAATTTGGGTCAGTAGGGCCATTGTCAAAACCTGCTGCTACACTATTTGAAGCTACACCGTCAATTAAGAAATTTGGATCAGTCAGCGATTTTACTCTTGCTACCGCTAAAACAGCATTATAAAGAGGATTTACGCCATAGGATACATCATCAAAATGGAAGTTTTTAATCGTATTGGCCGAACTACTGTTGATTTTTGCAAATGAAGTCATATTACCATTAGAATAAGTCATATGATATTCTCCAGCATCACTTCCTGTTCGTACAAAATTTTCAGCCAAAAAATCTGAATTTACTTGACAGCTAATTGTAAAATTGGAACTATAAGTATAGGTATAAGTACTTGTAGTGGCATTGTATTCATAGGGTAATCCGTTGATACTTTCAATAGTATTATCAGCGTTATAAGTAATTGTAGTGGTTTCAGAAACTAAACCTCCAGTGTAATGTATATCGCTTACCAATCGGTTTTGATTATCGTAGATAAACTCTTCAATAATAGTTCCGTTGGCAAGAGTAATGTTACTCAATAAACCATTGCTAATATTCCAATTTCTTTGGTTTGGGCTATCACGATAAAAAACTACTTTTTGTAATAAGTCTAAGGAAGTATTGGTTTGATTTGAATTATCATTGCTACAAGAAAACAAGCCAAAAGCCATAAGTAGGAGGAAGAATGATTTTTTCATGATGTATTGATTTGGTTTAGTAAACCTATATACATTAGTTTTAATAGCCAAACTTATAAGTCAAACTGCTTAATTTTTCGATAAAGTGTTCTTTCCGAAATTCCTAACTCGTCTGCTGCGGCTTTTCTTTTTCCTTTGTGACGTTCCAATGATTTCTTGATGAGTTCAATTTCTTTTTGTTCCAATTTCAAGATTTCTTCCTCTTCAACGGTTTCAGCAACAAGATAATTTTGGTCATCGTCTTCATCAAATTCTTCTTGATGCGATTGGTTTTGTGTTGGGATGATATTCACCCTCGGCTGTTCTTCAAATGAAATCTCACTTTCAGAATCTTTAGAACCATATACTTTTTGAATCAAACTCGGATTGATATCCTGCACTTTAGTTCCGTTTTTCATCAGTTCTAAAGTCAGTTTTTTCAAATCGTTCAAATCACTTTTCATATCAAAAAGCACTTTGTACAATATGTCTCTTTCGGTAGCAAAATCACTATCCGATTTTTTCCCACCAATCACCGATGGTAAGTTACTGCCTTCAACTGGCAAATAAGATTGTAAAGTAGCTAATGAAATATCCCGATTGGTTTCTAATACTGAAATCTGTTCGGCCACGTTGCGCAACTGTCGGATGTTTCCACTCCAACGGTACTTTTGTAAAAACTGAATCGCATCTTCCCTTAGTTTAATAGGAGGCATTTTGTATTTATGTGAAAAGTCGGCCGCAAATTTTCGAAACAATAAATGAATATCTTCTTTTCGGTCACGCAATGGAGGCAACGGAATGTCTACTGTACTCAAACGGTAATACAAATCCTCACGAAATTTCCCTTTTTCAATGGCATCAAACATATTGACATTGGTGGCAGCTACAATACGTACATTGGTTTTTTGCACTTGTGACGAACCTACTTTTATAAATTCTCCATTCTCTAATACTCGCAACAAGCGCACTTGAGTTGTCAAAGGCAATTCGCCCACTTCGTCCAAAAAAATAGTTCCTCCATCGGCCACTTCAAAATACCCTTCACGGGCGTTATTGGCTCCAGTAAAAGAACCTTTTTCATGACCAAAAAGTTCGCTGTCAATAGTTCCTTCAGGAATAGCACCACAGTTTACTGCTATATATTTACCGTGTTTTCTATGTGATAACGAATGTATAATTCTTGGAATACTTTCTTTACCAACACCACTTTCACCCACCACTAAAACCGATATATCAGTAGGAGCAACCTGAATGGCTTTCTCTATGGCACGGTTGAGCTTTGTGTCATTCCCAATAATCTCAAATCGTTGTTTTATACTTTGAACTGATTCCATTTTACTTATTAATTCATTTCACTATACCCAACCGCTTCACCAATCAAAGTAGCCGTAGTACAATCACTCACTTTTACCATAACAAAATCGCCAACTTTATAATCACCTTTTGGGAAAACGGTTACTACATTTTCAGAGTTTCTACCGCTCCAGTGCTTATCTGACTTTTTTGATTCTTTTTCAATCAAAATTTCCACAGTTTTACCTAAGAATCGTTTCGTTCTTTTCTCGCTTAGTATTTGTTGTAAATCAACAATGTCTTGTAATCGTCTTTTCTTCACTTCTTCGGGTACATCATCTTCCATTTTTCGGGCAGCCAATGTGCCTGGTCTTTCAGAATAGGCAAACATATACCCAAAGTCATATTCTACATATTCCATCAAAGTCAAAGTGTCTTTATGGTCTTCTTCCGTTTCTGTCGGGAAACCCGAAATCATATCTTGCGAAATCGAACAATCGGGAATGATACGTTTTATTTTATCCACCAATGCCATGTATTCTTCACGTGTGTGTTGACGGTTCATTTCCTTCAAAATTCGAGTGCTACCACTTTGAACTGGTAAGTGAATGTAATTGCAAACATTATCATATTTGGCAATTACATACAACACTTCTTCATGCATATCCTGTGGATTGGATGTCGAAAAGCGAAAACGCATTTTTGGGAAAGCAATTGCACATTGTTCTAAAAGTTGAGCAAAGTCTGTCGCCGTAGCTTTTTGCATTTCGGTAGCTTTGTCAAAATCTTTCTTCAAACCACCACCATACCAAAGGTAACTGTCCACATTTTGTCCCAATAAACAAACTTCTTTAAATCCTCTGTTCCATAAGTCTTGGATTTCTTCCATAATACTTTGTGGCTCACGACTGCGCTCACGCCCACGGGTGAAAGGAACCACGCAAAACGTACACATATTATCACAACCACGTGTTATAGATACAAAAGCATTTACACCATTACTGTTCAATCGAACCGGTGCAATATCACCATACGTTTCTTCTTTCGATAAAATCACATTGATGGCATCACGTCCTTCTTCTACTTCTTTCAAAAGATTCGGTAAATCTTTATAGGCATCAGGTCCCACCACCATGTCCACAATTTTTTCTTCTTCCAAGAATTGTGTCTTCAAACGCTCCGCCATACAGCCCAAAACCCCCACTTTCATCCCCGGATTAATACTGCGTTTTACCGCATTGTATTTCTCCAAACGTTTTCTAACGGTTTGCTCTGCCTTGTCTCTGATAGAACAGGTGTTCACCAAAACCAAATCAGCTTCTTCCAAATTCTGAGTAGTATTATACCCTTGCTCAGTCAAAATAGAAGCTACTATTTCACTATCCGAAAAATTCATCGCACAGCCATAGCTTTCTATAAATAATTTTTTTGAGTTACCTTCTTTATGCTCCAGCACTATACTGGTACCTTGTTTTTTCTCGTCGATTTCCTTTTCCATAATATATTATCGCTTTCGGGATAGCAAAGATAATACTAAATCTTAATATCTGACAAGATGGCAGAAAGGGTTTAACAAAAGTTTTGCAGCGAGGGGCTTGGGCTTATTAGAAATCCCTATTCCCGCTGTCCGCGCTACACGGTAACTGCTCCCATCGGGGCTAAGGTGTTGGCGCCTTTACTACTTGGAATCATTTACAAAAATTTGTGCAAACATTCCATAAGTCTTCCTTACTCCAACTAATAGCATTATTTAGTAAGCTCGGCACATGGTCTAGTCAGCTGGGCACATAGCTTAGTAAGCTTGGCACATCGTCTAGTCAGTTCGGCACATAGCTTAGTAAGCTCGGCACATGGTCTAGTCAGCTCGGCACATTTCATTTTAGCTAGGTATTCAAACAAACATTTTGCTTTTCATCGTTAAAAAATTACAATAAAACCGATTTTTAAAAAAAACAATTACTTTTGTCCGCATAAACAATCGGGTTATGGCAAAGAATTTAGTGATCGTTGAGTCACCAGCTAAAGCAAAAACAATCGAAAAATTTCTAGGAAGTGAGTATCAAGTAGAGTCCAGCTACGGACACATTGCCGACTTACCCTCCAAAGAAATAGGAGTAGATGTATTAAATGGTTTCAAACCCAAATACGAAGTCTCCGCCGATAAAAAAGCTTTGGTAACCAAACTTAAAGGACTAGCCAAAAACGCCGATATGGTATGGTTAGCTTCCGATGAGGACCGCGAGGGAGAAGCCATCTCATGGCACTTAGCGGAAGAATTAAAGTTAGATAAAAACAAAACCAAAAGAATTGTTTTCCACGAAATCACCAAAAATGCCATCCTAAAAGCCATTGATAACCCTCGCGAAATAGACTATAACTTAGTCAATGCCCAACAAGCTCGTAGAGTTTTAGATAGATTAGTAGGTTATGAACTATCACCCGTTTTATGGAAAAAAGTAAAAGGTGGTTTATCAGCAGGACGTGTGCAATCGGTATCCGTTCGTTTAATAGTAGAACGCGAAAGAGAAATACAAGAGTTCAAATCCGTTGCATCGTATTCAGTGACTGCCGAGTTTACCAACGAAGCTGGGAAAGTGGTCAAAGCCAAACTACCCAAAAACTTCGCCACCAAAAAAGAAGCCGAAGATTTTCTAAATAAAAACATCGGGTCTACATATAAAGTAGCCGATTTAGAAACCAAACCAACTAAGAAAACACCAGCGGCTCCTTTTACAACCTCTACATTGCAACAGGAAGCCGCCCGTAAATTATATTTACCCGTAGGAATCACGATGCAAATAGCACAACGTTTATACGAAGCCGGACTCATCACATACATGAGAACCGACAGCGTAAACTTGTCACAGGAAGCTATGAGTGCAGCCCAAGCAGAAATCACCAGTTACTACGGAGCAGAATTTAGTAAGCCTAGAAATTTTAATACCAAATCAAAAGGAGCACAAGAAGCACACGAAGCCATCCGCCCTACAGACATGTCACGTCATACGGTAAATGTTGAAAGAGACCAGGCCCGTTTATACGAATTGATTTGGAAAAGAACGTTGGCTTCACAAATGAGTGATGCCGAATTAGAAAGAACCAATGTTAAGATAGAAGCCAATAATCATTCTGAAATTTTCCAAGCAACGGGAGAGGTTATCAAGTTTGAAGGTTTCTTAAAAGTATATTTGGAAGGCAATGACGATGATGATGAAGAACAAGAAGGCATGTTGCCAGCGTTAAAAGTCAATGAAAAGTTATTAAATAATAACATCACGGCAACCGAAAGATATTCGCGCCCTGCTTCTCGTTATACAGAAGCTTCTTTAGTAAAGAAATTAGAGGAACTAGGAATTGGTCGTCCATCAACATATGCACCAACCATTTCAACTATCATCAACAGAAACTACGTTGAAAAAGGAAACCTAGAAGGGGTAGAAAGAAAATATGTGCAGTTAACTTTAACTTCAAATAAAGTTGACGAAAAAATATTAAAAGAAAACACGGGTTCCGATAAAGGGAAATTGGTACCAACAGATATAGGAACAATAGTGAATGACTTCTTGGTAAAGAACTTCGCCGCTATCCTCGATTATAATTTTACCGCCAAAGTAGAACAAGACTTTGACGAAATCGCAGAAGGTAATATTGATTGGGCAAAAATGATGCAGGACTTTTATAATAAGTTTCATCCAAATGTTCAAGAAGTTGAGAAAAATGCAGATAGAGAAAGCGGAGAGCGGATCTTAGGTATCGATCCAAAATCGGGAAAACCTGTTTCCGTTCGTTTAGGAAAGTTTGGTCCGATGGCTCAAATTGGTGAAGCGGATGATGAAGATAAACAATTTGCCAGCTTGCGTCAGGAGCAAAATATTGGTAATATTACTTTGGAAGAAGCATTGAATTTATTCTTGTTACCAAAAGCATTAGGCACTTATAAAGGAGAAGATGTTGAAGTAAGCAATGGGCGTTTCGGTCCTTATGTTCGCTTCGGAAAACAATTCATTTCCTTGCCAAGAGGTGAAGATCCTTTAGATGTTACTATGGAGCGCGCACAAGAACTTATTAATGAAAAAATGAAAGCTGATGCTCCAATTGCAGTATATAAGAATATGGACGTTCAAAAAGGTGTGGGTCGTTTTGGTCCTTTCTTAAAATGGAATGGAATCTTTATTAATGTGAGCAAAAAATACAATTTTGATAATCTGTCTCAATCAGATGTGGCTGAATTGATTGAAGAAAAGTTGCAAAAAGATATAGATAAAGTGATTCATAATTGGTCAGAAGAAGGTATAGTAGTTGAAAAAGCCCGTTGGGGAAAATCAGTAATTACCAAAGGCAAAATAAAAATTGAACTGAATAAAGATATAGATGCTGCTAAATTGACATTGGATCAAGTTAAAGAAATGATTGCCAAGAAAACACCTAAAAAAAAGACTGCCACCAAGAAAGCTACAACTAAAAAAGCACCAGCTAAAAAGAAATAAATTATGGAATTTGATTTTTTGTCACCTGTTGACGACGAAATTATTGAATATATAAAAGGATTAACTTCACAACACTTAGGAAGTAAAGTTGCATTTCACACTGATAAAGATTTCCCAGACACCGATCAAATTAAGATTGCTATAATAGGTGTTTTGGAGAATAGAGGCGATGTCAAATCTTTTGAAGAAGTTGATTTAAATCCAATCCGAAAAGAGTTATACAGTTTGTATCCGGGTAATTGGCAAAGTTCTATTGCTGATTTAGGTGATATCATGCCCGGGAATTCATTAGAAGATACTTTTTTTGCATTACAAAAAGTTACCGCAAAATTAATTCGAAAAGGAATTATACCTATTATATTAGGAGGATCCCAAGATTTAACCTATCCATTATATAGAGCTTATGACAATTTGGAACAAATGGTAAATTTGGTTTCTATTGATAGTAAGTTTGATATTGGCAAACAAGAAGAGGGAATTACATCTAATTCTTATTTATCTAAAATTATTTTAGATGAGCCAAATAATCTTTTCAACTTTTGCAATATTGGCTATCAAACCTACTATAATTCACAAGAAGAGATAGATTTAATTGAAAAATTATATTTTGACGCCTACAGATTGGGAGAAATTTCTAACAACATTGAGTTAGCCGAACCAGTTTTTCGAGATGCAGATATAGTTAGTATTGATTTAAATTCTGTTAAATCTTCATATTCAGGAAATTTTATTAATTTTA
>CANJDA010000076.1 GCA_947472705.1 Flavobacteriaceae bacterium | reverse complement strand
TTTCAAATTATCCGAAAGGTTGAATGATTTTAAACTATTTCGTAACGTTTTACGCCGTTGTTGGAAACCCGTTTTTACCACACTGAAAAATAGTTTTTCGTTGCAAGGCAAATGAAAATCAACTTTTCTACGCAAGCGCAATACGCCCGATTTTACTTTTGGTGGTGGATTGAAAACATGCTCGTCAACCGTGAATAAATACTCGGCATCATAAAAAGCTTGTGCCAAAACCGATAAAATGCCATATACTTTACTTCCTTTTTTGGAACAAATTCGTTCAGCTACTTCTTTTTGAAACATACCTGAAAACTCAGGAACTTGCTCTCTCATATCCAAACAGCGAAAGACAATTTGGGTAGATATATTATAAGGAAAGTTACCCGTTATAGCAAAGGCTTTGCCATCAAAAACTTCGTTGATGTTGTATTTTAAAAAATCTTTAGAGATAATTTTCCCGTGTAATTTTGGATAATGTGTATTGAGGTATTCCACCGACTCGGTATCAATTTCAATCACATAAGTGGTCGTTGGTTTTTCTAACAGATATTTAGTCAGCACTCCCATTCCTGGGCCAATTTCCAACACGTTCTCATAGCCAGAAAAACTTAGAGTGTCGCCAATGGCAGCAGCAATACTTTCATCGGTTAAGAAATGTTGCCCAAGGTGTTTTTTGGCTTTTACTTGATTCATTTTCCTGTTCGTTTGTCATTCCCGCGTAGGCGGGAATCTATATTAATTAATGCTCCGAAATCAATTCTAATTCGGTGCGGAAAGCCAACATTTTGTCACCAAACAACTGGGCGCTTTCGGCTCTAAGTTTTGGTGCATCTTCATCGTAATATTTTTGCAATGTTTCTTTAGAATCGGTGGTGAATTGAATCGAATAAGTGCTTCCGCCCATTTCTTCTTCCACTAAAACTTTTACCATTCGCGCCGCAGAAAATTTTCCTGTAGCGAGCATGTCATTGATGTGTTTTTCCTGCATCCATCGCATCCATTGGTCGTGAACGCTTTCATGAATGTTTATCGTAACGTTGTATAAAATCATGATAATTGAAATTTAGCCCTTCGACTGCGCTCAGGGTGACCATTAGTTATAAATTAGTATCGCCGCGCAGTTTTCGGTACTTATTCCTCGAATCGACAAAGTAAATACTGTCTTCGTGATGAAAAATCATTTCTTCATAAAGAGGCTTGGCTTTCTCAGCATCGTGAAGTTGTTCGTTGTAAATTTCTGCTGAGAAATATAGCGCTTCGTCTATATAAATGCTCTCTTTTTGTTTGGTAATAATTTCGTTATAGTTTTCTAAGGCTTTAGTGAAATCGCCCATTTTTTCATAAATTTTCCCGATGCGTAATAAGGTTACCGCTTCAATAGCATCGCCTTTGTTTTCCTTTAAAATAGCTTGAAAATGGGCCAAGGATTCGGTTTTTTTATTTTGATACAAAAGAAAATCAGCATGAGCAAATTTCTTCAACGCCACTTGAGTTGAATCTTCCACAGTGTTATCACTTATTAGCATATACAAATCCAAGGCATCGTTAGCAATTAACTGCGAAGGAGCCGATTTTAATACTTTTAATTGGTGAGAAGCCCACGGAAAATCACTTTTAAAATAACTGGTTTTGGCTGTTTTTAAACTCGCCTCTTGACCAAGAGTGTCAGCACCCATTTCTTCATCAATTTGGGAATAGTAAATCAACGCTTGGTTGAATTTTTCTTCAAATAATAAGATGTCTGCTAAATCCATTTTCACATCGGCCAATTGGTAACGGTTAATGGGCATTTCCATGGCGTTCTTCAAAATAAATTTAGCTTTCTCTGGATTATTCAAATGAAAAGCAGTGAAATTAGCTTGCAATTTTAAAAGTGTAAGGGTGTACGGACTTACGCCATATTCTTTAATCAATTCATCCAATTCAGTTGATATCGCTGGATAATCTTTTTCTAGAGCATGATCTATTTCCATTTGAATCAAATAGGAATGCGCTTTTACCAACATGTCTAAATCATTGGTGTTTTCCAACACAAAAGTTAGGATGTCTTTTGCCGAATCTTGGTCGTTATCAGCAATGGCCATTTGACTCAAGTTCACAATATTAGCAAACGATTCTGGGTTTCTTTTGTAAATAGCTTTTTGTTGAATAAAGGCTTTCCCATATTCTTTCAACTGAACAAAATACCAACTCAAAAAATCGTTCCAAAAAAGATCTTGTGTTTTTTGAGCTCTCAATAATAGGGCTTTTTTCAAGGCTTCGTTAAAATTCACATCCCCTTCCTCTGTCATAAAACGCGAAAGTTGGTTTTGAATAATGGGAAGATTTTGAGGATTTTTGACTGATTCATCCAAAAATGTTTCAATCATCAATTCGCTATTTCCTTGTTGCCCATAGAGCAATCCCATTTGAAAATTAAAACTCAGTTTTGGGTCTTTTTCCAACGCTGTTTTATAGGCTAATAAGGCATAATCAAACAAGGCTTTCTTTTCAAAAAGATAAGCAATACCATAGACTTCGACAGCATTTTTTTTAATTTTATCAATCGCTTGATCATAGTATTTCTTTGCTTTCTCTTGGTTTTTTTGCAATTGGTAATTGTAGCCCAACTCTACCAAAGTATTGCTTTGCTTGAATTTATCCAGTTGATCTTCTATGGTTTTTTGTGCTTTGTCAAATTGTTGTAATTGTTGGTAACATTCCACCACACGTTGGAAATAATTAAAATTACCCACCTGACTTTTCAACAATTCTTGGTAGCTAAGCAATGCTTTTTCAAATTCACCTCGGTCAAAATAATTATTGGCCAATTGCTCGTTTTGAGCCTTTGCACAAAAGGAAGTAAACAAGACGAATAAGACGAGTAGCTTTTTCATGAATTTCTGTTAAAACGAACAATGTACTAAAGTAACACTTTTTGTGTCCGATTAGTACATTGTTTGCTAAAGATTAACTTTTTTAGTTAATGATGTCAAATCCGGTATAAGGACGCAATACTTCTGGGATTACGATACCTTCTGGGGTTTGATAATTTTCTATAATTCCGGCTAAAACTCTTGGTAATGCCAATGAGCTTCCATTTAAAGTGTGTGCTAATTGGGTTTTACCATCTTTGCCTTTGAAACGCAATTTCAAACGATTGGCTTGGAAAGTTTCAAAGTTAGACACCGAACTGATTTCTAACCAACGATCTTGTGCGGTAGAAAATACTTCAAAATCATAAGTTAAGGCAGAGGCAAAACTCATATCACCACCACAAAGCCTTAAGATTCGGAAAGGTAATTTCAATTCGCGCATGATATTTTTCACATGCTCTACCATGCCATCAAGTGCAGCATAAGAGTTGTCAGGATGTTCTACACGAACAATTTCTACTTTATCAAATTGGTGCAAACGATTCAAACCACGAACGTGAGCGCCATACGATCCTGCTTCTCTACGGAAACAAGGCGTATATCCAGTACACAAAACAGGTAATTCGTTTTCTTGTAAAATCACATCACGAAACAAGTTGGTTACAGGAACTTCAGCGGTTGGAATTAAATACAAATCGTCTAAACCTACATGGTACATTTGCCCTTCTTTATCGGGTAATTGTCCGGTTCCATAGCCTGAAGCTTCGTTAACTAAATGAGGAACTTGGTATTCTTGGTAACCAGCTTCGGTATTTTTATCTAAGAAATAAGCAATTAATGCACGTTGCAAACGAGCACCTTTTCCTTTGTAAACAGGGAATCCCGCTCCAGTGATTTTAACCCCCAATTCAAAATCGATAATATCATATTTTTTTACCAATTCCCAGTGTGGCTGAGCTCCTTCGTGTAAAACCGGAATATCGCCTTCTTCAAAAACGTTTAGATTTTCTTCAGGTGTTTTTCCTTCTGGAACGATATCGGCAGGAAGATTGGGTAACAAATACATTTTTTGAGTCAATTCGGTTGCAAAACCTTCTAGTTTTTCGGAAAGTTCTTTACTAGTTTCTTTTAGTTGACCCGTTTTTTGTTTTAAGATTTCAGCTTTGGCTTTTTCACCATTTTTCATCATATCACCAATAGCGGAAGATAGTTTGTTGGCTTCAGCCAAAGTATTGTCAAGAGCTACTTGAGTACTTCTTCTGTTTTCATCTAATTGGATCACGGCTTCTACTATAGCTTTAGCATCCATGTGCTTTTTAGCTAATGCAGTAATCACTTTTTCTTGGTTTTCTCTAATGTAACTTATTTGTAACATGACATTTTCTTTATAAGGACGCAAATTTAATGAAATGTTTGATAAATCCTTTCGGTTAACCAAAAACTTACTTGCTTAGGGTAAGTACCAACTAAGATGTTAAAGAGTAAGGTTTTACAAAAAAATTAAGACGATTTAGTAAAGATTATGATTATATTCGCAAAAATTTCTATTATACCATGAAAAAAAGCTACTTTTTACTCCTAGTCCTTTCGGTATTTTCTATTTGGGCTCAGAAAGACCAATCTAAATTAAATTCTATAGCCGAATCGGAAATGAAATCGGCGGCTAAAATTGTTAATTTTCAAGCGAATCCGAATACACAGAATTATGATATTACCTATCATAAATTGGAGTTTACTTTAAATCCAAGTGTGAAATTCATTACAGGAAAAATCACGACTACTTTTACAGCAGTCACCAACATGAATACCATTACGTTTGATTTTGCCAATGCTTTGACAACGAGTTCGGTAAAAATGGGAACGACTAATCTAACATTTGTAGAAAACACCAACAATGAATTAATCATCACCTTACCTTCAACACAATTGGCTGGTACATCCGCCACCATTGAAGTTAATTATTCGGGCGTACCGCCAAGTAACGGATTTGATGCTTTTGTACAAACTACCCATAACAACTCACCAATAATATGGACACTTTCAGAACCTTTTGGAGCGAGAGATTGGTGGCCATGTAAACAAGATTTGAATGATAAGATAAACAGTATTGATGTCTTCATCTCGGCACCCTCACAATATATAAGTGTTTCAAATGGTATTGAAACTACAGCTCCTGTAATAGTAGGGTCTACTAAAACTACTCATTTTCATCATGGTTATCCAATTCCGGCTTATCTTATAGCCATTGCCTGTGCCAATTATACGGTGTATAACCAAACAGGAGGAACTGCTCCTAATGATTATCCAATCATCAATTACATCTATCCAGAAGATTTTGCATCTATACAACCACAGTTGGATGAAACGCCTCTTATTTTAGAATTGTATGAAAATTTATTTGAGCTCTATCCATTTCATAATGAAAAATACGGTCATGCTCAATTTGGATGGGGTGGTGGAATGGAACATACTACCGTTTCTTTTATGGTAGGTTTTGACCGACAGTTGATTGCTCATGAGATGGGTCACCAATGGTTTGGTGATAAAATTACATGTGGTACCTGGAAAGACATTTGGTTAAACGAAGGTTTTGCTACCTATTTGGCTGATTTAGTTATTGAAAATTTTGATGGAGTCGATGCTTTTATTGCTGATAAAAGCAGTATGATTAATAATATTACTTCCAATCCTGCAGGAGCCGTTTACATAACAGATTTAGAAGCTACCAATGTAAACAGAATTTTCAGCAGTCGATTGAGTTATAACAAGGGCGCAATGGTTTTGGAAATGTTGCGTTTTAAAATGGGAGACACAGCTTTTTTCCAAGCTTTAAAAAATTATTTAGCCGATCCAGCTCTAGCCTATGGGTATGCTGTTACAACTAATTTACAATCGCATTTAGAAGCTGTTTATGGTCAAAGTTTAACTGAATTTTTCAATGATTGGATATACAAACAAGGGTATCCAACCTATACCATTTCAGCTCAAAACTGGGGAGCTGGACAAGCACGGTTTGTAGTAAATCAAACGCAGTCAGATGCCTCAGTTAGCTATTTTGAAATGCCAGTTCCGCTTAGAATTCATGGTACAGGTGGTCAAGTGGCCGATTTGGTTTTAGACAATACCGTAAACGGAGAAACATTTATAATGCCGGTTCCATTTGCTATTACCAGCGTCGAATTTGATCCTGATAAGCATTTGATATCTAAGAATTCCTCAATTACTTTAGGCAACGAGAATTTTGAATTAGACAAGGCCATTTCTATATATCCAAATCCTAGCGATGCATTGATACACATTCAAATGCCAAGTAATATGACTTTGGAAAAAGCTACCGTTTATAATAATTTAGGGCAATTGGTTTTAGAAAACACCACGACAGATATTAATGTAAGTACCTTATCATCGGGGGTTCATTATATTGATATTCAAACTGCCGAAGGGGTATATCATAAAAAATTCATAAAAAAATAATCTTCCACAAGATATGCATACAAGAGTAAGGTGAAAACCTTACTTTTGTGCGTTTAAAAGAAACTGACAATATAGAAATGGAAATTGCAATCAAATTATCTCAATTTTTACTGAGCTTATCAATACTTATAATATTGCACGAATTAGGACATTTTATTCCTGCCAAAATATTTAAAACGAGAGTAGAGAAGTTCTACTTATTTTTTGACATCAATTTTTCGTTATACAAAAAGAAAATAGGCGAAACTGTTTACGGTATTGGCTGGTTGCCTTTGGGAGGCTATGTGAAAATATCAGGAATGATAGACGAAAGCATGGACACCGAACAAATGCAACAAGAACCACAACCTTGGGAGTTTCGTTCCAAGCCTACTTGGCAACGTTTAATCATTATGTTGGGCGGAGTGATTGTCAATTTTATTTTGGCCTTCATAATCTATATCGGAATGACGTTCTATTATGGCGAACAATACATTGCCAATGCAGAACTAAAAGACGGAGTTGCTATCGAGAATCCGACCATGCAAGAAATTGGTTTTAAAACCGGAGATAAAATTGTAAGTGTCGATGGGAAACCTATTGAAAGATTAGACCAAAGCATATCCGAAAAGATATTAATGGCTAAAAGCGTGGTCATCAACAGAGACGGCGCGGATAAAGAAATTAAGTTGCCCGTAAACTTTATTGACAAACTTTTATCAGGACCTAAAATGCCTTTGGCCGAGTTGCGTATGCCGTTTGCCATTGGAGCCATTCCTTCTGATTCTCAGAACCAAAACTTAAAGTCCAAAGACATCATTATTAGTATTAACGGTCAAAAAACAAAATACTTTGATGAGGTAAAACCCATTTTAGACAGCAACAAAGGAAAGGTTTTAACGGCAGTTGTACTGAGAGATGAAAAAGAAGTAAGCTTACCCGTAACAGTTAACAAAGAAGGAAAACTAGGCGTACAGTTAGGCGGTATCAGTATGGATTCGTTAGAAAAACTAGGATACTATAAAGTAAGCAAACAAGAATATGGCTTCTTCGAATCGTTTCCGGTTGGGATTGATAGAGGCTTTACACAATTAGGAAACTATGGCAAACAATTGAAAGCTATTTTCAATCCAAGCACAGGAGCTTATAAAGGTGTGGGAGGCTTTAAAGCCATTTTCGACATCTTTCCTAAGACTTGGAGTTGGGAAGCTTTTTGGGGCATTACAGCCTTGTTGTCCATCATGCTTGGGGTAATGAATTTATTACCAATACCAGCACTTGACGGAGGCCATGTGATGTTTTTATTATACGAAATGGTTTCAGGTAAAAAGCCAAGCGACAAGTTTATGGAGAGAGCTCAAATGGTTGGGATTATTTTATTAATCTCGTTATTGCTTTTTGCCAACGGTAATGATATTTACAAGGCTATTTTCCGCAAGTAATATTTTGATTTGAATTGTACAGGGATACATACCTATAGTTTTCGCTAAATAAAAAAGCCTTTACAGAAATGTAAAGGCTTTTTGTCTGCTCCCCCTCTTGGAGAAAGTTACAATTTTGATGAGTTAAAATATTTATCAATTATTTTGAAATCAATGTAAAAAAAATTGCCTATTCCTTGCTATTTTATTCCATTTTTCAAAAAAGCGAATTTTATTTCTATTGATTTTTAAGTAAATAATTCTTGTATATATCCACTTGAAAACTATCCAAAACCGTTACTATAGATTCATCTCTCTTTTTGACCAATTGCGTTATTTTTCCTTGTTTTTCATACTCATCCATACTTAAGCTTTCTATGATGGAATTTTTACCATTATCATACTCTTTAAAACTTTTATCAAAAATTACTTTTTGAGATTCATTTAATTTTAAAAGTGCTGACAACTCTTGCCTGTCTATTTTATCCTCGCTATTTGACTTTATTTTACGTTCGATATCTTGGTTTTTTTGAAACAATTTGTTGTTTTTATAAATTATCTCCTGCTCTTGGTTTCCAAGTAGAGCATCTGAAACTTTGGCAACTGCAACATTTTTAGCGCTTCTGTTGTCAACAGGTGGGGTTCCAATAGTGGAGGAGCAACTTGTAAAACAATTTATGGCATAAAAGATTGCCAATAAACCACTTAGAAAATTTCTGAATTTCAGATATGTTTGTTTAAAGCTTTTTAGATAATTGAAATGACAAGAGATATAGGAGTTTAATCCCTGAGGCAACGCACAGAGAAACCATTCGTCTTACCGATACCGTTGGAGCCCCTGAGTGCAAAGCTGTTATTGAAATACAGAAAGCGGCACCAAACGTCTGTCGAGGAGCCCTTCGACGAACTCCACCAGTTACCGTAGGGGCCGCTAATGGCGCTGAATATACCATCGTAGTTGCAAAAACCTCCCGGAAGACTTGTAAAACCTCTGCTATTAGTATTGATTATGCCAGAGTAAGGTGTCCACAATGTGGTTGCTTTCATCTGGTTACCTGCTACACTTTCTCCTCCTAAAAAAGTAGTTAAAGTCGTCCACTCGGCATCACTCGGAACATGGTAGCCAGTTGGCGCTACCAACGGCAATGGTAAAGTCCAGAAAGGGACTTTTCACAATATTAAAATTAGATTCCAGGCACCCGTATATCGCTACCTATACCCTAACTCTTATGCTCGAACTAAAATTCGTCCTAGCTTACTACCCATGAAAATCCCTATTGGTCTATTCTAGCATAAAAAAAGAGCAACATTTTATTGTTGCTCTTTAAGTTCCCCATCATTAAAATCGGTGAAAATTTGATGTAATAATTCTTATTTAATTCTCTTGAAGTCGAATTTTTTTTAAAAAAAAACCGTGTGTGTTAATTAATTGTTATTTTTATTTTAATTATATGTTATAAAATATGAAAATTTTAATTGTTGAAGATAATAAAATAGCTTTGATGGGGATAAGGAAGATATTATCTGAATATCCAAATATGGAAATATGTACAGCTGAAAATGGTCTGATAGCATTAAACTTTCTTAACGAAAGCAAATCTGAATTACCCCATTTCACTTTACTAGATTTAAATATGCCAATAATGAATGGTATCGAATTTTTAAAAGAAATAAAAAAAATTGAAAATTTAAAAACTATTCCTATAGTTATACATACAACATCTTTTAACACTTTAGATATTAAAATATGTGAAGAATTAGGAAGTGTTGGGTATTTTGTAAAAGAATTAGATATGGTAAAATACAAATCTAATCTTAAACTCATAGCAGATTATTGGATAGAGTCTAAGAGAACATAACCACAATTAACAAAAAAAATCATGAAAGGATTTATTTTCACCAATTTTATAGATTTTATTGAAACATCCCATGGATTAGAATTGGTTGATGAAATGATAACAAATTGTGATTTGCCGTCTGAAGGCATCTATAGTTCCTTTAATAGCTATGACTTTGATGAATTAGTTAGTCTTTTAACTTATGTGTCTAAAAAAACAGCTGTCAATCCAGAAATTATATTAGAGGAATTTGGGATTT